>JALUZX010000089.1 GCA_027011425.1 Planctomycetota bacterium | reverse complement strand
GTCGAAGACCTCCAGGTGCCTTCCCCAGAGGGGCCCGCCGAGGAGCGCCAGGGGAACCCCCCGGGACGGCTTCTTGCGGGGAGGAAGAAACGTTTCCGGGATTCCCCTGGACAGGAATTCCGCCTCCGCCAGGGCCCAGTCCTTGGCGCCCGAGAAGGGCCGGGCTTCCAGGAGCCTTCGCCTGGCACGGTCGAAGGCGAGGCAGGTCTCCACCAGGGCCTCCCTGTCGGGCTCCTTCCCCCCCAGGCGGAGAAGAAAGCGCCCGAGCCGCCTCAACTCCTCCAGGTAGAGCCCGGCGGCGGCCCGGGTCTTCCAGGTGTGGGGCACGTGGAAGACGAAGACGGCAAGGCCCGGCGCGTCCAGGGCCTCTGCGGCGCGGCGGGCCTGGTCACAGGTGGCGGCGAAGAGGGCCGCGCAGATTTCGCCGCGCCGGAACCGCGCTCCCACCTCCCTTGCGAAGGCGTGGGCGAAGGGACAGCCCCCCCGGGGAAGGCCCTCCTCCAGGTCCGGTCCGCACCCCGGGAGGACGCGGGAAGGGCGGAAGCCGAAGGCGGCGATCCATTCGGCCGGGACGAAGGGGGAGGTGTAGGCGATCGTTTCTTCCATGGCGCCTGCGGCTCGGGCGGCCGGAGAGCAGGACTCAGCCGTGGCCCGGGACCCGGAGGGTCTCGAAGAGGGCCTCCACCCTCACGGCGATCCGGGCCGAGTCGGAAGGGGAGTAGTCCGTCAGGATACGCAGGTAAGGAATCCCAAGCTCCTCCTCGCAGAGGGCCTTGACCAGGGCCGACTCCACGTCGTAGGTGATGCAGGCCTGCCAGACCAGGTCGATCACGCAGTGGACCCGGTATTCCTTCGCCAGGGAACGGAGGAGGTCCATCCGCCTCCCGTTGGGGGTCCTCACCGAGCAGGGCATGTGGAAATACTTCTCCGCCAGGGCCCGGAGGGGATCGGCGGCGTCCTCGTCCACGTCCTCCACAAGGGGCTTCAACCCCGTGCAGGACTCCTGGGCCACCACGATCCCTCCCGAGTCCTCGATGATCTCCAGGACCCGTTCGGCGCCGTGTACCATGGGGACCCCCGTGAGGAGGACCCGGGGGCGCCGGGCGTGCTCCGCCGGGGCGGGGGCGTCCCTGAGGAGGTCCAGGGCCCGTTCATACATCGCCAGGTCTCCGGGGACGCAGGAGACGATGCTCTTCATCTCCAGAAGCTGCCTTCCCGAAAGCGGCGGCGGGTCCGCCTTCATGAGGGAGGCCAGCTCCCTCCTCAGGCGGCGCTCCCGGTTCATGAGGCGGATCGCCTCCCGGATCCCCTCTTTGGTAATCTCCTTCCCCAGACGGGTCTCCAGCTCGGCCTTGAACTTGCCCAGCTCCCGCTCCCAGTGGTCCAGGGCGTCCGGGTCGTCCGCCTTCTGGGGGTATTCCAGGATGTAGAGGGGCCTGTCCCCGGCCAGGAGTTCGAACATCTTCTTCTTGCCGTCGCAGGTGGTGTCTCCGACCAGAAGGTCCGCCGCCTCCAGGAGGGGATTGGAGCGATCCAGGTGGTAGCCGAAGGTGGACTTGATCAAGGGGCAGAGGTTGGCGGGAAGGACCTCCTCGGCCTCCTCGGCGGTCCGGGCCGAACCGCCGCAAAGGAGCACGGGGATCCCCCCGGCCGCGAGAATCAGCTCCCTGGGTGTGACCTCGCACATGAAGCCCACCACGGGACGGCCTTCCCGCTTTCCTTTCTCGGCGTATTCGGTGCACCGGTTGATCATCCCGCCGAACCACTCCAGGGCCTCCGCCGCCGGCCCTCCCGCCGGGCGGGCCGAAGAGCCGCACCCGCAGGAGGGCCCGCTCTCTCCGCCGGCGGGCCCGGCGGGCCGGGCCCGGCCCAGGGCGTCCCCCACCTCGGGCGGGGAGCAAGGGTCCTTGGGATCGATGGGAGGAAGCTCCCCCCCGCATTTTCCGGGCATTCTCTGCTTTTCTCCTTCTTTTCCCGCCCCGGATACCCGGGGGGAATTCACATCACTCCTTGACGCCCACGAAGAGCCCCTGGGCGATCTTGCCGGCCTTGGCCAGCTCCCCGAGGAAGGCCATCTCCCCCGCCAGGGTCCCGAAGAGTTCCTCGTCGAAGCCGATGATCTTCAGGGCGTCGTAGGTGAGCTGTTTTCCCAGCATGCCCAGGTAGAGGTCCACGTAGGGAGCGAACCGCCCCGTATCCTCGGCCCGAAGGACCTTGCAACCGTTCTTTTCCAGCAGGCCCTTGTAGCCCGGGATGTCCTGGACGCTCGGGAACTTCATGAACGTGAGAAACCGGTCCGCCTCCTCGTCGGAGAGACCCGCCGGCCCCTCGACCCAGTCGGTGAAGGCGATCACCCCGCCGGGTTTCACGAGCCGGGCCGCCTCGGTAATGAGCTTCTCCTTGTTCTCCACGTAGCACCAGGCGTCCTCGCCCCAGACGAAGTCGGCCTCTCCCCCGGGCAGGCCCGTGTCCGTGGCCTCGGCGTGGACGAAGCGGATCTTCTCCTCCAGGCCCTCGGCCTTCGTATACTCCTTCCCGCGCTGGATCACCTTCTCCGTGGCGTCCACGCCCGTCATGGAGGCGGCCTTGCGAAAGCGCACCAAAAACCGCATCCCCGCGCCGTTGCAGCAACACAGGTCCACGCCCTTCCACCCCTCCCGGATCCCCGCCTTCTCCGCCAGGTCCAAGGAGGAGGTCAGCCCGCCGATGTGGATCTGCTCCCCCATGACCAGTTCCCAGAGGTCCCCTTCGGGTCCGCTGTAGACCTGCCGCACATCCTCGAGCCCCACCCTGGGATTCACTTTCATCGTCTCACTCCTGTTTTTCCTCGGCCTTTCTCGGTGTTTCCGCTTGCCTGCCCGCAGGCATCGAATCCTCCATCCTACCCCGGCCCCTCCCAAGGAAACCATCCCCTAAATTGCGCCTAACATAAATTGTTCAGGAAGGTTCGCCTGGTGAGCCCGGAGACGGTCGCCCCGGCAGATCAAACCGGGTCCGCCACAGGGCCTCCAGGAATCAGTCGGAGCAGGTCACCCGATCTCCACGTCCAGGCCGTTGGACCAGACGGTCCCCAAGGAATTCGCCTTGGGGTCGAAGAGCAGGCTTTGCATGTAGACCCGCCCCGGCGGAAGGGCGGCGGGGATGGGAAGGACCAGGGTCCCTCCGCCGCCACCGTTGGGGATGGAGAAGGGCCCCGCTTCCAGGGCGCTGTAGATGTGGTTGCCGGGCGCGCCGAAAGGAGTCAGGTCGAGGGGAAGGGGAATCCGCCCCCAGGTGGTCCTGGAAACTCCAAGGAAGAGCACGATCGGGTTTTTTATATCCAGGCCGCACTCGGCCCGCACCGAGAGCTTGCCCCCCCTGGCGGTGCAACCAGTGGCGGACAGACGATGGCGGGCCTTCGTGGAATCCATCCCTCCCGTCCCGAAAGGATAGAGATGGCCCGGCGACGTGCAGATGACCAGGGTTGGGTTCCCCTCGCTCAGGACCACGCCGCAATCCTTTTTGGGCAGGAATTTGATACAGGTGACCATGAGGGTGAGGTAATTGTCCTTGAGGTCCACCGAAAAATCGTGACGGCGCGTGTCGATGGGGAAGATCAAGGTTCCCCACTTGCGGGGGATTTCGCCCGTAGAGGCCAGCAATGTTTTCGGAGGGCAGGAACCTGGCCCCTGGTTTCAGACTGCGCTTCCCATGGTGATCTTTCCCGAAGAAACCAGTGACGGTTGCGACAATATTCCGTGACCTGCGAAGGCTAAAAAAAGAGCCTCCTCCGCAGGATCTGTGGGTCCTTGGAGAGCCAATAGGGCGGAGATTCCGTCCAACAAGGCGTAATAGGGCAGGTTTCAGGTGTTTCAGCCTCTGCGAAGGTTTTGAGACTCGAAAACATGGGGACATTTCCCGCCCCCAGACCCAGTGGATCGTCCTCTAAACCCGTAATGCAAGGCCGGGACCTATTGGGTGGGCTTCCGAAGAAAATCAGTGCCCTTATCAAGTGACGCGCCGGGATGGAGACGAAAAACGGGCAGTCCTGCCTTTCAGGACAAGGCTTGGGCGTCAGCCCAGCCGTATACCCT
>JALUZX010000088.1 GCA_027011425.1 Planctomycetota bacterium | reverse complement strand
GTGTCCAGGGTGAGGAGGAGGGGGGCTTTCTTCCAGGCCGCTGGAAGGCATCCTTCCACATGTAAGGGCGATCCCTTCTTCACGACTGTTCCCCCGGGCGGGAGGAGGTCCAGTTTCGGGGGGCCCTGGAAGCGGAGCACCCTGAATCCCACCTGGAAATCCTTTCGAACCGTTCCCAGGGTTTTCCCGGGCCGGGTGACGAATCCCAGGATGGTCTTCACTGCCTGCCCGAGGGCGGCGGACCAGGGATCCGTGACGGGAAAGACCCGGTCGGCGTAATGGGGAAGCCCCTTGGCGAAAGGCGCCAGGAGGGGTTTTCCCTTGGGCGGATTCTTGGCCAGGTCCTCGAGACCTCCCACCCACTGTTCGGGTTTCTTGCCGGTCAGGGCGGAGCGGACCGAGAGGTCCGGGCGCCCTTCCTGGAGGGAGAGGCGGAAGCGGAATTCCAGGAGGGGTTCGTCTTCGGGCAAAAGGAGGTAGAGGGCGCTTCCCTCGGGGAGGGTCCCTGCGAAGGCGAGGGCCCGGGAGACGGCCTGGTCGGCCAGAAGGCGGGCTTCTCCTTCACGGATTGCCCGGAAGGCGGCCCAGGGGAGGGAAACGGCCAGGCCGGCGGCGAAGAGGACGGCCCCGGCCTTGCCGGGGGCCCCCGCCCGTTTTCTCTGGGCCCAGGCGGCGGCGGACAGGGGGGCCAGGAAGGCGAAGGCCGGAAGGATGTAGCGGACCTGGGGGAGTCCCCAGGGAAGGTAGCCCCCCGCCCAGCACAGGAAGAGGAGCGCCGTTCCAAGAAATGCGTCTTTTCGGTCCGCCGGAAGCCTCCTGTAACCTTCTTCCCAGAGGAGAATTACGCCGGGCAGAAAGAGAAAGAGGGGGCCTTCCCTTTGGACATAGAAGAGGAAGGTCCGGGCCATGCCCGCCGGGGAGAGGGAGAGAGCCTGGGTATAGGGTCCCGGGCGGCGGGAGAGGAGGGCCAGGATGCCGAGCCCCAGGGCCAGGGCCCCCGAGAGGAGGAGGGAGATGTCCGGTTTCCTCCGCCGGAAGATTTTCTGGGCGGCGAAAACCAAAAGAAGGGCCGGCGCTGCGAGGAGGGCGGTCTCCTTGAGGAGTCCCGCCAGGAGCAGGAGAACCAGGGCCGAAGTTCTTCTCCGGGAAAGCAGGGCCCACCAGGCCCAAACCTCCAGGCAGGCCAGGAGGAGTTCCTGTTTCATAATGGTATGGACGTTCTCCACCAAGCCCGGCGAGGCCAGGAGAAAGATCCAGGCGAGCCATGGGGCTCCCCCCAGCAGGGAGGTCAGTCGTCCCACCCCAAGGAGGAGGAGGGCCAGGAGGAGGACGTTGGCGGGAAAGAAAAGGTCCAGGCTCCGGCCCCCGAGTCTCCAGAGCAGGTGCTGGTAGCCCCAGTAGAGGGGGTAGAACCTTTCGGGACGGAGCCGGGATGCCTCTTCCAGCCAGGCCGTAGGGCTGGATGTCCGGTCCAGCCTTTCCAGGACGTGCAGGTTGAAGCCCACGTCGTGGAGGGGATAGGCCGGGGGAGAGGCCAGCCGGGGGAGCAAGAGGAGGAAGGCCAGGAGGAAAGCCCCCAGGAGTTCCCGCCGGAGTCCGCCTTTGGCCTGGAGCTTGAGAGGAAGTCCGCCCATGGGAACAGGCTAGGAGCCCCCTTTCGGCGGAGTCCACCCTTTTTCCCGGCAGGAACCGAGGTGGGGTCTACATGAATTGCCTTTGTCGGGGGGGTGGTCCAGAGAGGGGGCTGCCAAGGTGGTGCGGAAAAGGACAAAGTAAAGAAAAGAGGAACGATTTTCGAAAAAAAATCTTGCTTGGGTCGGCTCGAAAATTGGACAATGCTGGCCTATAAGAAGGGATTCCTCTTTAGCGGACTCTTGGCCTGTTACAAGGAGTATGGGATGGACCCAGTTTTCCTGCTCCCCGAGCAAGAGGATCTCTGGCGCCGATCCTCTTGGAAGGGGCTGGCGGAAGATGTCCCACTGGAGAAATGGGAAAGGGGAGCGGAGCGGGAAGGGGTCCTCCTGGTTCGGGTAGATTCCTTGGAAGAGCTGGAGGGAATCGGGGATCGCCTCCAGGGAGGAGGGGGACCCGCTCTGGTCTGGGTCCTGCCAGTGGGGCTTCCCCATCTCTGGGTCCGGGCCGCGTCCTTGGGGGGCGAGGCATTCGTTCCCTTGGAGTCTGGGGTTCAGGGAGTCCTGGCGGGGATTCGGGTCTGCCGGGCCTCCTTGGCGGAGCGTTCCCTCCGCCTTCTACCTTTCGAGGAGGCCTGGTTTTCTTCCTCGCCCACCGGGGAGAAAGGCGGGGGGCCGGCCTCGGCCTTGGCCAAAGTCTTCCACTTTCCGGGCAACGTGGGGATCCAGGGCGAGGAGGGGGCCGGGGTCTATCTCCTGGCCTGGGCCCTCCACAACTTGGTAAGGCCCCATGGGCCCTGTCTTGTTCTGGAAGGTTTTCCTTTCGGGGAGCGGGAAGCCCTGGACCTGTTCCTGGGGAAGTCTTCGGGGGACAAAGGGCTTTTGGAGAGGCTCCGGGAGGGAACCTTGGTTCTTACCAATCCCTGGAAGCTTCCCCACTCCGCCCAGGCTGCCCTTTTCGCCTGGCTCCACAGGGAAAGAGAGAGAAACGGAGCAGGGGGCAAGGCCATGGTCCGGGTGATCTCCGTCGGCCCCCAGAGCCTGGCTTCCCTTGCCCTGGAGGGGGAGTTCAACAGGGGCTTGGCCCTCCTCCTGGAGGAACGCTCCCTCCACCTTCCTCCTTTGAGGGAGAGACGGGCCGAGATTCCCGCCCTGGCCGCTGCCTGGTGCGCCCGGCCGGAAAAGGAATGCGGCCTCTCTCTCTCGGCCGCCCGGGCCCTCCAGGCCCACCACTGGCCCAGGAACGCCGGAGAACTGAAGGAAGTCCTGGAGTGGGCCGTCACGCGGGCCGGAAAGGGGAAGACCATCCTGCCCATGCACCTTCCTCCGTCTTTCCACGCCACCGAAGAGGGCCGGGATCGGGAAGAACTCTACCTGCTGCCCAGGCTCGCACCGGGCGGGACCTTTCCGAAGCTCAAGGAATTCCGGGAACAGGCGAGGATCCAGGCGGAGCGCGTCTACCTGCTCAAGGTCCTGGAATCGGCCGGAGGGAAGGTTTCGGAGGCCCGCAAGATGGCCGGTTTCTCGAAGAGCACATTCTACGCCCTCCTCCAGAAGCACGGGTTTCTCCCCCCCAGGAAGAAATCCCGCGAATAACGGGTCTCGGGCGGGTCAGAATCTCCATGTGAGGCCGAAATCCAGGGAGAATTCCGAGACCGAGGATTTCATCCTGTAGGTGTTTCCCGAGGAGTTTTCCTCGATGCTGTTCCTGAACCCCCGGACCACGGCCAGGTTGAAGGCGACTTCCTCGGAGATGTCCCACCCGAGCCCCGCGGCGAGATGGTGTTCCACCACCGCCGGGAATCCCACGACACGCAGGAATTCATAGTCCAGCCGGTTCATCCGCGGGCCTTCCATGGAGACCGTGGAGGAGGGGTCCCACCCATCGTGGTTCCTCACCGGGTTTCGGGCGTAGTTGTATCCGCACCTGAGTTTGAGCCTGGGGGCGACGTGGAATTCGGCCCCCAGGGCGAAGACCCACTGGCTCTTCCAGTCCAGGTCCTCGTAGCCCCGTGCGCCGTGCCAATCGAGCCACTTCACGTCCGTCTCCAGCAGGATCTCCCCTGTGGGCTTCCAGGAGAGGCCCATGCCGACCTCCTGGGGGTTTTCCAGGGTGAAGTCGTCTTTTCGGCCGTCGCCGTCGAAATCGAGGATATTTTCGTGATCCACGGGCTGAGGGGTCCGGTAGCTGAGCCCCAGGGCGAAGTTTTTCCACCTGTAGAGGGCTCCCATATGGGCGCCGAAGGCATAACCGTGGGATTCTCCCCCGCCCAGATCGGCGGAGTTGAAATCCATGTCCAGGCCCAGGCCGAAGGAGAAGGAGCCGCGCCGGAAGGCCACGGCGGGCGTGAATTTCATGGCCGAAAGGTTGGTGGTCTGCCCCCGGGGATCCCGGTTGCGGTAGTCCACCCCCATCCCTCCCACTCCCAGGGCCGCAAGGCCGAAG
>JALUZX010000087.1 GCA_027011425.1 Planctomycetota bacterium | reverse complement strand
AACCGGAACTCGGGGTAGGCCGTCACCACATCGAAGCGTCCCTTGGCTCCGTCCAGGGTGAGGCGGAACCCCGTGGAGGGCTCGTAGAACTTCGTCACCCCCGGCCCGGCCTGCCCCATGGGGGCAAGGAAGGAAAGAAAAAAGAAGGAGAAGGGAAAACGGCGGTTACAGAAAAAGAAGCCGCTGTGTCTCATGGGGGATCTCCCGGGGAAGTCTTCGACCGGACCGTTCCGGCCGGGGAAGGCTACCCTCCGGGGGGCGGGGAAGGCAACCCCCCGGCTTGCCCGCCCCGGCTCGGCCGGAAAATACTGGCCCGTAAACCCATCCTGGCCAGGAGATACTGGGCGGAGACCTTGAGATTCCCAAGACCGTAACGGACGCTCGGCCAGAAGGCGATGGAGGATGCCTCCTTGAAATACCTGACCGGCATGGGGGCGTCGGCGACCCGGAACCCGAACCAGACGGCCTGGGCCAGAAACTGGGCGTCGAAGGCGAAACCGTCGCTGTTCCTTTCGAAGGGAACCGTCTCCAGGACCTCCCTCCTGTAGGCCCGGAACCCGGAGTGGAATTCGCCGAGGTTCTGGCCCAGGCAGAGGTTCTGGACGATCGTGAGAAAACGGTTGCTCAGGTATTTCCAGGCCGGCATCCCGCCCCCGAGGCACTCCTTCCGGGACCGGATCCTGTTGCCCAGGATCACGTCGCAGACCCCGGCCCGGAGAAACCCCGTGAAAAAGGGGACCAGCCTCGCGTCGTACTGGTTGTCCGGGTGAAGCATGACCACCAGGTCGGCCCCCCTCTCCAGGGCGGCCCGGTAGAGCATCTTCTGGTTGCCGCCGTAACCCAGGTTGCGGGGCGTCTTCATGGCCTCCAGACCCAGGCTCTTTGCCAGCTCGAAGGTCCCGTCGGAGCTGCAGTCGTCGCCCAGGAGGATCGTGTCGTAACTGTCGTGAGGTATATCCTCCAAAGTGGCCCGCAGGGTCTTCTCCGCGTTGTAGGCGGGCATGACGATCGCCACCTTGGGCCTGGGAAGTGAATCCTCTCGATCCATGACGTCAGCGCTTCTTGGGGTTTTTCAGGGCTCGCTCGTTCTCCAGTGTCTTTCGGAGCATCCGGCGGAAAGCCTTCCAGATCTTTTCCAGGGGACTTCCCGGCCCGGGAGGCCGGGCGGAACGGAGCACCCGGTCCGCCCCCTCGGGGTCCCCCGACCAGTAGAGTCCGCAGGAGACCATGAGAGCTTTTTCGGCTTCCAGGGGCCCTTTTCTCATTTCATTCTCCAGGATGGCCTTGGCCCGGGCGATGGATTTTCCCTGGAGAAGCAAGAGGACCACCAAACCCTCCCGCTCCCCGGGAGGCGCCTTTTCCATGAGCTTCAGGGCTCTCTCCATCTCCCCCCGAGCCGTGAGTTCCCGGGCCGCCAAGGACCAGTCCTCTTTCCGGGCCTTGCCCAGGCCGATCCGAACCAGGGCGTCCAGCAAGGACCCAAGCCTCTCCCGGGAAGAACCGGGCGGCGCCGAGTCCAGGGCGCGCCGGGCCTCCCCAAGGTCCCCCCGGGCGATCCAGGCAAGGCACAGGTCCCTCCACGCCCGGCCGTCGCCGGCCCGGGCGGCCCGGCGGAAATCGGCGGGGCCCACATGGAAGACGAGCCAGGCGGCGGCGTAGTGGTCCACCGGTTCGAACCGGCGGATCCAGTGGTAGGTCCGCCCGGGTCTTTCGGGATCGGGGGGTTGGAGCCAGGGCGCGTAACCAGCCAGGAGCCCGAAGCGGGGCCCGTCCCAAGGACCCAGGGCCGCCAGGCCGGGATGGCGGACCTTCAAGGCTGCCAGGCCATCCTCCCTGTCCTGGCCCCAGTCGCAATTGGAATCCGCGAACAGCCTCCACCCTCCCCCGGGCCCCCCGGCAAGCTCGTTGAAATACCCGAGAAAGTGTGGAAAAGCGGCGAGAGAGGAGATGGCGGCCCAGGCGAGGAGCAGGGCCGTGACGACCCTGCGGAAGGTAGTTCCCGGGGAAAGGGATTCGGCCCACCCGCCGGCCCGGATCATCACTATGGGCAAGAGGGGAAGCACATACCGGATCCCGATTTTCAGGCTTCCCGTCACGGTCACCGCGGCGAGAAGAAAGAGCCCCGGCCCTTCCAGGACGGTCCAAAGGGCCGGCCCGCCCCGGGAGATCCGCCGCCTCGCCGCAGCCAGGGCCAGGACCAGAAAGGCCCAGGTCGCAACAGGGACCTTGAGAAGGAGGGAGAGGGGATAGTAGAGGAAGAAGACCGGGTGGGGAGCCAGATATCCCAGGAAGGCCCCGTGGAACCGGGCGGCCGCCGCCTTCTGGTAGTCCGCCCCGAGCACCAGGGGTTCCGGAAGCAGGCCCAGGAGATCCCTGATTCCCGGAATCGAGGAGAGGGCCTTGAAGAGGCCCGACTGGAGATCCCCGGCCCGGCCGGTTCCGAAAAGGGGCGCCTGGAAGAGGTAGGCCGCGTGGAGAAAGAGAAGGGCCGCCCCCCCCGCGAGGACGAAGGAGAGAGCAGCCAGGCCCCACCGGGAGAGAGCCCGCCTCCGTAGGTCTCCGCCGCCCATGGGGGAGAGGTCCCCGCCGCGGAACAGGACGGCCGCCGCGGGCAGGGGAAGGAAGAGAGCGCAGACGAAGGCCAGGTACTTGGTGGCCAGCGTGAGCCCCAGGGCCGCCCCCCAGGCCAGGAGGCGGAAAAGAGAGGGCCTCTTCAGCCAGCGCCGGAAGAGCCACAAGGTGAGGCAGGTGAAAGCCGTCCAGGCCAGATCGGCCCCGATCAAGGGACCGTAACCGAGGAGCATGGGGCTGATCGAAGCGAGAAAAAGAGAGAGAAGGGCGCCCTTTCGGCCCCAGGCCTCCCGGGCCCAGGCCCAGAGGACAAAAAGGAGAAGGAGGGAGAAAGGAAGGAGGCCCAGCCGGGCCCGGAAGCGGGAGGCATCCAGGTCGGCCGGGTCGATCCGCCCGGCGAAGGCCTGGGACGCCAAGAGCGGGAGAGGGCCCTGGAGGCGTTCCTGGAGGGTGGACCAGCGGGATCCGTGGACCAGGGCCCGGCCCGCCAGGAGGTAGGCGGGCTCGTCCACCGTATAGGGGACCCTCCGGGCCAGAAGGACCAGCAGGGCCATATGGAGGAGGACGAGCAGGCACGCCGCGGGCAGGATCCAGGCGGCCCGCTCCGGAGTCTTTTCCCCGGGAGCCTTCATCCCTTGAGCACGGAGAGGGGCCGCATGCGCGCCACGGGTCCGGCCAGTCCCGCCCCGGCCACCACCCGGACCACCTCGTCGATGTCCTTGTAGGCCGCCGGGGCTTCCTCCTTGATGGTTCTCTTGTCCTCGCAGATCAGGAGAATCCCTTCCATGGAGCGGCGGAACTCCTCGTCCGAGACGGCTGCCGGGCCCTTGGCCCGGCCCCTCCTGTCCCTGCCCGAAGCGGCGGAGCGGGAGAGGACCCGGCCCGCCCCGTGGTTTACGGAATAGAGGCTCTCCTCCGCCCTGGGCCCTGGGAGCAGGAGATAGGAGGCAGTGCCCATGGATCCCGGGATGATCACGGGCTGGCCGACGTCCTCGTAGGGGGTCCCTTGCATCCGCTGGGACGGAAACGCCCGGGTGGCCCCCTTGCGGTGGACGTAGAGAATCTCGCCGCCGTGGGTTTCCTCCTTGAGGATATTGTGGGTTACGTCGTAGACCAGGGGAAGTTCCGCCGAGGGGTCGGTGCAGAGACGAACTTCCCGGCGCACCAGGCAGGCCAGGACGTGCCTGTTGGCGTAGGCGAAATTGGCGGCGGCGTTCATGGCGCCGAGATACCGCCCCCCTCTCCCGGAGCGGGCCTCCAGGGCGGCCAGCCCTCCCGGGCCGGCGGTGTGCTTTCCCTTGCCCGCCCCGGCCAGGCGCATGTAGTCGGAGGCCACCTGGTGGCCCAGGCCCCTCGAGCCGGAATGGATCATGATAGTAAGGGCCCCTTCCTCGATTCCCAGGCGGCGGGCCGCCTCGCCGTCCAGGACCTTCTCCACTTCCTGGAACTCCAGGAAGTGGTTGCCCCCTCCCAGGGTTCCCAACTGGAACCGCCCCCTCTCCTTGGCGGCCGGGGAAACCGCCCCGGGAGCCCCGGGAAGGGAGCCCCGGTCCTCCAGGAAGGGAAGGTCCCTCTCCATCTCCTCCCGGTCCCAGGCGGGAAAGCGCTCTCCCAGCTCCCCGGCCACGGCCTTGAGCCCGGGCACCCCCCGGGCCAGGACTTCTTCCAGGGCCTCCACGCTCACCTTCAAGTTCCGCTTTCCCTCTCCCAGCGGCACGGCCCGGCCCACAGCCCGGGTCACCGCCTCCAGGGGAAACTCCCGGGCCTTGAAAGGAGTCCTGAGCAGGCGCATCCCGCAATTGATGTCGTAGCCCACCGCCGCAGGCACAAGGTGGGACCGCGAGGCCAGGACGCACCCAATGGGAACCCCGAAGCCCACGTGAATATCGGGGGTGGCCAGCACCCGGACCGCGCCTGGGACGCACGCGGCGTTTTGCAGTTGGACCAGGGACTTCTCCTCGATGAGGAGCGATTCCCCCGCGTAGACCAGGGCGTCCACCTTCATCTCCCCCCGCCGGGGGAGGAGAAGCCGGTAGGGATCCAGTCTCTGGAGGTTGGGGCCCATGGAAAAAGCCTAATTCCCGGGGGCCCAAACCTGAAGTGCCTCTTCTCGAAACAGGGAAAGGGCGTTTCCCCAAGGCGGATTCTTTCCGGATCCGCCGGACCATCATCCTCCGGCTATGCTTCTGCCAGTGATCGTCCTCCTGGATCCCGGCCTCTTCCACCGCCTCCATCGGGATTCCATCACATTCCCCAGGTACTTCCAGACCCTCCAGGGCCATGGTGGAACCAAGGATCATCCTTCTTTTCGCCCCCCCAGGGGAGCCCCATGAAGACCTGGCCCGGCTGGCCCGGGCCTGGGGATTCACCCTCCGGCGGATCTCCACCCTGGAAGTCCTGGAGCGCACCCTGGCCCAGGGGAGGTTCGACCTCCTGATTCTTCCCTCCAGGCGGGCGGCGGCCCTCTTCCTGGAGGCCACCCCCCTGCTCTCCGAAGCCCTCCCCACCTTGGCGGAGGTGGAAAAACGCCACATCCTGCGGGTTCTCGCGGCCACCCAGGGAAACAAGGCCAAGGCCGCCCGCATCCTGGATGTGGATCCCAAGACCCTCTACAACAAACTCAAGCGCTACCGGGGCGAAGGGCCCGCCCGGAGGAGGAAGGAAGGGGAAAACCCACCCCAGGCCGGGGGGGTGGCCTGAAGGAGCCCGATCCAGTAGGCTTCCCTTGACCTTTCCCCTTCTTTCTCCAAAGAGGGAGTTCCTGTCTCGACCGGAGACGGATCTTTTCAGGTTGAAATTTCACCCTTTCTTCACCGTTTCTCCTCGATCCCCGGGGAAGATTCCCCTTCGAAAGCTGAGAACCAAACGGAGGCCCGAAACTCATGAACCACAAGACCGCTCTTCTCGCCTTGGCACTCCTGGCCGCCCCGCCCCTGGCGGCCCAGGACGACATCTTCATCTACGTGGGCTACGCCGGAACGCCGCCCAAGAACTCCGTCCCCATCACCAGGGCCCTGGACGTGGACGGAAGCGGCATCATGGAGCCGTCCAAGGAATTGTTTGCCTTTCAGCGCAAGTTCTTCTCCGTCAAGACTGGGTATTCCTTCATTACGGATCTCACCTATACGGTGGAAAATGGAAGGGTCGTGTTCTTCTCCACCGACAGCGGCGGGTCGAAGACCGGCGAGTGCTTCCTGGTGCGCTCGGTGGACGCCAACGGCGACGGCGTCATCCAGGACAAGGAGACCAAGGTCTGGGCGGACTTCGGCAAACCCTCGAAATACGGGTATTCGCCGGACAGCGCCGTCGTCCTGAAAGACGCCAATGGGAACACCGTGGTCTACACGGCCCACGACGCCTATGGGCTCGCCGGCATCTGGAAGTCCGTGGACCTCAACGGCGACGGCGACGCCCTGGACGCCGGCGAGACCAAGGTCTGGGCCAACAAGGCCAGCGCCCTCAAGGTCTCCGCCTCCGGCGGCCCGGTCTCCCTGGACATCGACGAGGTCAACGTGGTGCGGCCCGACCCCACGGGGGGCTTCCTCGCCTGGAGTTCGGCCTATTACAAGACCCTCAAGAAGGACTCCTTCGTCTGGCTCGGTTTCAAGGAGAAGCAGGGGAAGATCGTCCCCCGCAATTTCTTCAATCCCTCAGCCTTGAACAAGCTGGACCGCAACGTGGACTTCGCTTCCGGCGCCATCGTAGACATCGACATCACCTGGGTGAGAGGATCCAATAAATACAACTTCAACGACCTCCACCTCCTCACGGTCGTCCCCAAGGGCTTCTCCGGAAAGGACGTCTACTACTTCGCCACGGGCTACGGGTCGCAGAGGAGCTTCGGCGACAAGAACAAGGCCGGCCAGAAGGTCTCGGGCCTGGTCTTCCGCGCCATGGACCTGAACGGCGACGGGGACCTCAACGACAAGGGAGAGGTCAACCTCTTCTACAACGGCTCGGGCGCGCCCCTCCCGGGCGGCCAGATCGTAAAGACCGTCAAACCCGCATCCTATTACGACCACAACGGACAGAGCAACACCACCGTCTGTGACTGGATCGAAGGGATCTCCGCCGTAGGAGATACTGTCTACCTGATCCACCAGAACGGCGCCGGCCAGGACGCGGTCCTCATGCTCAGGGACAAGAACCACAACTTCCGGATCGACACAGGCGAGGTGACGGAGATCTTCTGGGTGCCCAAGCCCTTTCCCCCGGTCTACTCCAGCCAATACGGACCCTACGTAAACGGCATCCTGGCCCTTCCCAAGGGCCTCATCCCCGAGCCCCAGCCCAAGGGCGTCCAGCCCTACGGCAAGGGCTGTCCCGGCTCCACGGGCCTCTGGCCCCTGGCATGGACCCACGGCGGCGCCCCGGCCCTCGGGAACTCCAAGTTCCAGACCCGGATCTCCCGGGGCCTCCCCTCCTCGACGGCCATCTTCCTGCTGGGTTACAGCAACACCAACTTCACCGGCCTGGGCAAACTCCCCTTCCCCCTGGATTCCCTTGGAATGAAGGGATGTTTCCTGAACACCAACATCATCATGGGCTTCGCGGCCGCCCTCGATTCCAGCGGCCAGGGAAGCGTGCCTCTCCCCATCCCCTCCAACACGGCGCTCCGGGGGGCCTCCCTCTTCGGCCAGTTCCTGGCAGTGGACCCCAAGGCCAATCCCGGCGGGTTCACATCCACCGACGGGATCCAGGTCACGATCCAATAAGGCCGCCCACGCACCCCCTGGTTCCAAGCCCCGGGACCAGGGGGTAAGCCCCCGGGAGAGCCCTCTCTCCCGGGGTTTGCCTTTTTTTTGGGGCCTCGGTAAAATGGCTTTTTCTTTATTTATTCACAGGGTCTCGACCAAAGGCGCCCTCCCGGGAGGAGCCCCGGAGAGCGCCGCAATCGAGGCCAAGGCATAAGAACATAAGACAGAGGAGGTTCCGGAGTGGTCAAGCTGGGTCACTGCGGGGGCCGTTTGATTCGCACCGAGCTGGAGGCGGAGATCTGCGAGATCCTCAACGATCTGGGCGTAGCCCACGCCCACACGCCCCGGCATTTCGAAGTCCACTTGGAAGACGGCAAGGTGGCCGCCTACAGCCCGGACATCGTGGTCCGGGGCCGGGGGCGGGAAGGCAAAACCGTCGTCTTCGAAGCCATCAAAAATCACCGGGATCCGGACATTCCCAAGGTAGCGGCTTTCAGGCGGCAATACGGCCAGGAGTTCTACGTGATCCTGGTGGGCAAGGAGGACCACCTGGACCGGGTGCCCATGGAAAGCTTCGACGAAGCCTGCCCCAGGGAGTCCCTCCAGGTCTATCTTCACCGGATGGCCGACTGAGATCCGGCTACGAATAGCAGCAGTTGAGCGCCCGGCCCGAACCCTCCCGGCCTGGAGGTAGAAGGATGACATCGATGCTCTTCGCAGCCAGACTTCTCGCCCTTTTCCTGCTCCTCTCCTCTTCCTCTCTTTTCGGAATGCCGGAACCGGACGTCATCCACCTCAAGGAGGGAGCCAAGGTGGAAGGCCGGATCCTCCGGGAGAACGACAAGGAGGTGGTGCTCCTCACCTCCACGGGCGAGATCACCGTTGCCCGGGAAAGAATCCGGAAGATCGACCGGTGTCCCTGGGCGGTGGACGTCTTCGAGAAGATGTGGTCCCAAGTGGACCGGAAGGACGAAAAGGCCCTTCTCGAGCTTTTGGACTGGTGCCTGGACCCCGACCGGGCCGGCCAGCTCCGCGCCCAGGCCCGAAAAGTGGCCCGGCGCGTCGTCAGGCTCGACAGGGACAACGAGAAGGCCCGGAAGGTGCTGGGCCAGGTCAAATACAAAAACCGGTGGGTCTCCAAGAGGGCCTACAGGGAACTCAAGGAAAAAGAAAAGGCCCTGGCCGCCGAGGAGGCGGCCAAAGCCGAGGCGGAGCGCAAGGCCATCCAGGAGGAGAAAGCCCGCCTGGCCTTGATCGGAGGGATCCCCATCGCCAGGCAGGTGGCGGAGAACGCCAGGTCCGACAGGGCGGAAGAAGAGTCCCTCCGGTCCAAGTTCGGGCTGGACTACACCGTGCGCTCCAGCAGGAGGATCAGCGTCAAGGGAGTCCTGGACCCCGAACAGGCCATGGTCTTCTTGAAACTGGGAGAGCGGATCTGCGGCACCCTCAACAAGGACCTGGGCCTTCCCGTGGCGTCCTCCCCTTTCCGGAACGCCAAATATCACAGGCTTCACCTCTTCTTCATCCGCAAGGACCAGATCGGGAAGGTGCTCCACTACATCGACGGAACCTACACGCGCTACACCCCGGACTTCATGAAGTTCTCCATCCGCAGGGGCGGGGGGGTGGCTTCCGACGGCAACGGCTGCGTGGGGTTCCAGATCCAGGGGGACGGCAACGACGAAGATGTCTTCTGCCACTACCTGGGGCACGCCTACGTGGAGAGCCTGGGCGGAAACGTGGGGCACTGGTTCACCGAGGGGTTCGCCCTCTACTGCTCCATCCGTTTCCACGGAAACGCCGTCCACCTGTGCACCACCCAAAGCCGCTACGCCCAGAACGTCACCGAAGGGGACAAGAAGAGCGCCGCCCTGGTCGTGGCCTTCCGGGAACTCCAGAAGATGAAAAGACTGCCCCTCGTGCGGGCCCTCTTCCGAAAGCACATGAACCGCCTGGACGAAAAGGACCTGGCCAAGTGCTGGGGCGTGGTGAAACTCTTCATGTCCGACCCCTACCGGGCCAAGTTCCTCAAGTACCTCCAGGCCCTACCCTACGCCGGCGGCAAGCACGAAAAAGCCTTGCGGACCGTCTACAACCTCACCCCCGAACAGTTGGACGACCTGGTCTACAAATTGTAGAGAACGCCCCAGGGCGCCGGCAGGCACCCAAGCATTGTCCCTCCCCTATCTCGTGAAGAGCACGCCGGAGGGGCGGCGCAAAGCGACGCCCCGAACGTCGTGCAGAATCACCCACGCCCCCTCGAATATCCCAAGCCCCGTAGGGGAAGCCGGAGGGCGCCGCCAGGAGCCCGAACGTGGTCCCGAGACGATTCCTAACGCCGGAAGCCCTTCCTCCAGCCCCGTTCCGGCGGGGGCTTCACAACATTCTCGGCTGGGGGAAGGTCACGATTTTTTTAGAATTTTCGGAGGTCCGGGAATTTTGCCGTAACCGTCACTGTGCCTTTTTCAAGTGGACGGGCCAACCAAGAGAAAACCAAAAGCCGAGTCCACCCTTCAGGACAAGGTTTGGGTGGAACCCGCTCTTGGGGTCCTGGACCAACGAATTCTGTGGAAGACCCGGAAACAAGGGGCCATCTCTGCACGACGTTCGGGGCCCTTCGGGCCCCTCCGGCGTGCTCTTCACAAGTTCTTGGAGGAAGTCCAGGGGTTGGGTGAATCCGGGGTTCGGAGTTGCATCGCAGGACGATGTTCGGCCGGGTCGCCAGGGTCGACCCAGGCTTCGGCGTCCCCTAAATTTGGGTGCAGAGGACGCGTAGGGGGCCCCCGAGGGCCGGAGCGAAGCGACGGCCCGACGGTCGTCCCGCGATGGAGGCATTCCTTTCAGCGGACCGGATCCAGGAGGACGTAATCCAACCCCGCCATGAAACGGGGGATGGAGGCCTTGTTGCGTCCCACGATCTTGAAGGTGAGCCGGACGGGGCCGCCTGGAAGGTCCACTACACCGAAATCCTTGAGTCCCGAGGGGACCACTCCGTCATGGTAGAGGTCGATCGGCCCGCCCAGTTTCTTCCCCTCCAGGTAGAGCTGGACGATCCCGTAGTCCGCGGCCTTGGTGAAGGCCGCCCGGAACCGGTATTTTCCCGCCCTTTTCACGGGAAGCTCCAGGACCAGCTCGTCTCCTTTCTTCGCGCCCCTCCACCAGAGCTGGGCCCCTCCGCTCCAGAAACCGGTTCCGTAGCCCGTCATCCCCTGGGGACCCGCCTCGCCCCGGTCCTTCTTCAGGATCTTCAGGCTCTCCCCCTCCAGGGCCCCCGCCACGCGGGGAACCTTGCGGGGCTCGATCTTCCCGGGTTTCCGGAGTTCGAAAGGCGGAAGGCGCGGAAGACCCGAAGGCGCGCCGGGCGCCCCATACCAATAGGCCGTGGAGGCGTAGTCCACCCAGCAGTCCACCCAGTGCCAGACCTCCAGGTCGAAGAGGAAAATCCGCTGGAACGGCACTTCGTCGGAGATGTGGAACCGGTTCACGCAGGTATACCCGAAGTTCCCGGGCCCGTCGCACTGGGACTGGTCGTGGAAAGGATGGGAGAAGAGATCCCGCCAGCACCAGGCGTACCCGAAGTAGTCCTCCGTTCCCGTGCCGAAGGTGCTGGGAAAGCTTTCCCCGTCGACCCAGAACTTCTCGTCCCCTTCCCCCCACCAGCCCCGGACCGGGTTGGCCACCATGAGCATGCACCCCACGAAGCGGCCCCTTCCCCGGGCGTCCAGGATCATGTGGTCCCTTCTCGGCCGGGTCCGGAAGTGCTTCTCCAGGTGCCAGGAGGCGTGGAAGGCCAGGGCCTCCGGCGGAAGTTGCCTCTTCTCCCAGGCCACGAGAAACCCGCACTGGAGGGCGGGCAGGGGCCTTTCCCCCGCCAGGGCCAGGACGAACTCCCTCCTGGCCGGCATGGGAAACCAGCACCGTCCCGTCCCCTCGGGGGTCACCTCCATGGGATAGGCGTCGTAAGACTTGAAAGCCGGGGCGGAACCGAAGAAATCGCTCACCGGGACCCGAACCGTCTCCCTCCCGTCGATGGAGATCGAAACCTGGAGGTTCCGCAAGACCGAGGCGAGGTCCAGGGAGTTCCCTTCCGCCGAAACAGGTCTCCGGAACTCCACGAGCTTGACCACCAGGGGGCCCCGGATCCTCAGGATTTCCTTCCTGGGATAGGACGAAGGGTCCTCCGGCCGGGATGGCGGGAAGAGGAACCGCGCCTCCCGCTTCTCCAGCCTTCCCAGGTCCGCCGGCGGCCCCAGGAGACGCTTCCCCGTCTCCTGGATCAGGCCTGCGTATTTTTCCAGAACCGAAGGAACGAAGCTCTCCACGTCCGTCCCCTTGGGGAAGTAGTGGACGTCCACGTGGTAGTAGACGCCCCCCTTGTCGGCGGTGATCTTCAAGTGCTTCTTGAAGAGAAAGGGCACGTAGCAGTTCCACCCCCTGGACTGGACCCCCGAAAGGGGAGGGAGAAAAGGAGCCTTCCTGCCTCCCGTAAGCTCCTGGAAAGGGATGGTCCAGGTCGGCTTCCCGGCCCCGTCCACGTAGAAGTAGAGGTTTCCCTTGGGGTTGGCCGACCAGATGCGGACCACCGCGCCCGGCCCCCCCGCGTCGGCCATGACGAACTCCTTGCGCCCCCTCCTTTTCTCGACGCGCATGTACTTGCCGCAATCCCCGTTGGCGTACCAAGCGTCCCTGTCGGAAGGCCCCTTCAGGCTGGCCCTGTCGAAGCTCGAGAACTGGACCGTTTTCTCTCCCGGGACCGGCGGCGTCCAGAGCCGGTCCAGGTCGGTCAACCCCTTCATCATGTGGGGGAAGGTAATCTTCTGCGGGAGGCTCTGCGCCTTGTCCACCCCCAGGGAAAACAGGAGAAAACAGATCCCGAAAAACACCGCTTGCCTGGACATCTCGCCGCCTCCGGCCCTACCTCCCCCCGCCCTTCCACTCCAGCCATTTCATCCTCCCCATTCCCGCCTCCAGGACAAGGGCGAAACTGGCCGTGGCCCACACGGGCCCCATGCTCCGGTCGCTGTTGGACCGGAGCACCTTGGTCTCGTGGGTGGGCCGGGCGCCGAAGGCGCCCTTTTCGGTCCGGGAAAGCATCAAGTAGGGCCGGTAGATCTTCCAAAAGGCGTGAAAATATCGCTTTCCCTTCCTCCGGCAGGCCAGGGCCGCCGCCAGGATGTGCATCACCGGCGAAACGTGCCCCGAGGGAAGCTGGGCCAGCCTCTTGTAGAAGAACTTGAACATCCTGGACCGCTTCTTCCCCATGCGGAGCATGTCCAGGGCCAGCCAGGCCCCGGCCGTCCTTCCCGGGTCCCCGAACCCGATCTGACCGGGCCGGGTGGAATAGGCCGTGCCCCCGTCCCCGCCCGTGCAGGCGTCCACGTAGTCCACGGCCTTCTTCAGGGCCTCCTTGGGGAGCTTCACGCCGGCACGGCGCGCCAGGGCCCACCCGAGGAGAGCCTGGTTGCTCATGATTTCCAGTTCCACGTATCCCAGGGCGTTGGGACCGCCCGGGCCGTGCCCCCATCCCCCCGACTTCTCCTGGTTCTCGGCCAGTTCCTTGACCCATTGCTTGATCTTGGCTACGGCCTTGGCCGGCGCCTTGCCCCCGGCGGCCACGCAGGCGAACTGGAGGGCGTAGGCCAGGGCCCAGTTGACCTGGGACCAGTTGGCGCCCTTGGCGTGGGCCTTCATGGACGCCAGCATGGGCTCTCTTCCCGCCCACCGCATCTCGTAGTCCAGGGCCTTGGAGACCGCCTTGTCCACGGAAAGGCCCAGGCCCTTCCCCGCCGCCAGGGCCCTTCCCGCCAGGGACGTGACGGCCACCCTGCCATTGGTGCCGCCCGTCCTGGTCACCCAGGACCCGTCGCTCTGCTGGGTCTCCAGGAGATATTTCAGAGCGCTCTTCAGGACTTTCCGGCACTTGGGGCATTTCACGGGACAGGACCCGGAATGGGCCCCCAGGACCGGAAGCTCGAGGGTGACCTTCTCCCTCTTCCCATCCCTGAGAACCAGGAGTTCCAGCTTTCCCGGAGCCTTGGCTTCCGCCTTTTCCACGGCCGCCTCCAGGGCGTCCAGGCAGGCTTCCAGTTTCTTCCCGGGAAAAGGCCTCCTCCCGGCGCCGTAGACCAGGTCCCCCACCAGGAGCC
>JALUZX010000086.1 GCA_027011425.1 Planctomycetota bacterium | reverse complement strand
GGCTACTATGGGAAGTTCGGAGAGGAGGCCCGCCGGGAACTGGCCCTGGTGGAGAGAAGGCTCGCCAGGCATCTCCCTTGGCACCGGGGGGTCTGGGCCGTAGAAGCTTTTCTGACGGGAAAGGCCGGCCGGGGCCGGCGTTCCCCGGCTTGTTGATCCCCCCCGGAGGAATCCATGACCATCCGTTTCTACAACACCATGACCCGGACCAAGGAGGAGTTCACCCCCCTCGAGCCGGGCAGGGCCACCATGTACCACTGCGGGCCTACCGTATACATGCAGGCCTCCATCGGGAATTTCCGGGCCTTTCTCCTGGGGGACCTGCTCCGGCGCCACCTGGAGTACCGGGGCTATGAGGTCAAGCAGGTGATGAACATCACCGACGTGGGCCACATGACCGACGACGACGAGGACCGGGGCCGGGACAAGATGGAGGAATCCGCCAAGGCAGAGAGGCTCGATCCCCTCCAGATCGCCCGGAAATACGAGGAACTCTTCTTCAAGGACGTGGACACTCTCGGGATCCGGAGGGCCCACGTCTACCCCAGGGCCACCGAGCACATCGAGGACATGCAGGAGATGATCTCCGTCCTCCTGGAGAAGGGGCTGGCCTACGAGGCGGAGGGAAACGTCTTCTTCGACATCTCCAAGTTTCCTTCCTACGGAAAGCTCTCCGGGAAGAACCTGGACGAGCTTGTCGAGGGGGCGCGGGTGGAGGTCAATCCTCTCAAGCGGGATCCCAGGGATTTCGCCCTCTGGAAGGTGGATCCCCATCACCTGATGCAGTGGGATTCCCCCTGGGGGAAGGGCTTCCCCGGGTGGCACATCGAGTGCTCCGCCATGTCCATCCGCCACTTGGGCCCGAGGATCGACTTCCATACAGGCGGGGAGGACAACATCTTTCCCCACCACGAGTGCGAGATCGCCCAGTCCGAGGGATACACCGGCCGGAGCCCCTTCGTGCGCGTCTGGCTCCACGTGCGCCATCTCCTGGTGGACGGGGGGAAGATGTCCAAGTCCCTGGGCAACGTCTACACCGTCCCGGACCTTCTCGAGAGGGGGTATACGGGCCCCGAGATCCGGTGGGCTTTGATGCGGGTCCATTACAGGCAGAACCTCAATTTCACCATGAAGGGCATGGAGGACGTGCGGAGCGCCCTGGGCCGCGTCCGGGAGTGCCGTTCCAGGCTGGAAGACATCGCCGCGGGCCGGGCGCCCGCCGGGGCGGACCCGGTGGAGGAGATGTGCGCCAAGGCCGGGGAGGAGATCTTCGGGTCCCTGGACGACGACCTGGACATCGCCGGCGCCCAGGCGGGCCTCTTCGCCCTGGTGTCGGCGGCCAACAAGGCAGCCCCCGCCCGGGAGGGGGCCGAGGCGGTCCTCCATGTCTTCCGGGAGGTGGAGGACGTCCTTGGGATCCCCGGGCCGGCGCCCGGGGCCGAGGGACCGCCGCCGGAGGTGGTGGAACTCGCGAAGAAGAGGGCGGAGGCCCGCAAAGCCCGGAATTACGCGGAAGCGGACCGGCTCAGGGAGGAGATCCGTTCCCTGGGCTGGAAGGTGATCGATACGCCCCGGGGACCCAAGTTCTCCCGGGGATAGGAAGACGACCGGAGAGAAGCCCATGGCCGCCCAGGCTCCCCTTTCCCCTGTCCACCAGTTGGACAAGATCGCCATCAACGTCCCCTCCAGGAAGCTTCTCTGGAAGCTCCTGGAGGAGAACCCCAAGCTGGCGGAGATCATGCGGAACGCCAAGAACGAGACGGAGGCTCTCGTGGGCGTCCGGAACTGGGTCCTGGAGGAGATCGCCGGAAGGCCCCACGTCCTGCGCTTCTACAAGCGGGAGGAGAGGGGGAGGGAGGCCTTCGAAGCCTTGGAGTGGAGGGACTACGCCGCGATCCGCATCCTGGACTACGTGGACAACGCGGGCCGGGAGTTTCCGGACCTGAACCTCAGGGGCGAGATCGCCGTGAGCAACCCCATCAAGACGGTGTGGCTCGCCACCAACGAGGGGACGGGAGGGGCCAAGCCCTATTTCTTCGAGGACATGCTCCAGCTCTTCCGGCAATTCGCCGGGAAGACCAGCCCCAGGGTTCCCAAAAGGGAAGAGGTGGAAGCCTGGATGGAGCGCTACCCTTCCGGCTTGGACCCGCGGATCGTGAAGCTCCGGGAGGAGAACCGGGACCGGATCCTGAACGTCCTGATCGACAAGCTGGGAAAGGAGATCCGGCTGGATCCCCGGTTCAAGTTCGAACCCGGAATGTCGCGGGAGCAGAAATACCTCCGGGCCCTGGAATGGTGGAAGGACTACCGGTTTCATTTGCGTTTCGCCGTGCGCTCCCCCGACATCCTCAACGAGATGCTGGGCTTCTCCCTCGACCCGGACACGATGAAGCTCCTCCAGAGGGCCGAGGAGAAAGGGATTCCCTTCTTCGTGAATCCCTACTACCTCTCCCTCCTCCACGTCCGGGTTCCCTATTTCGCCGTGGGCGCCGATCTGGCCATCCGGGACTACGTCATCTACTCCGAACCCCTGATCGAGGAGTTCGGGAGGATCGTGGCCTGGGAGAAGGAGGACCAGGTGGAGCCGGGGAAGCCGAACGCCGCCGGCTGGCTTCTCCCCTCCCACAGGAGCGTCCACAGGAGGTATCCCCGGGTCGCCATCCTCATCCCGGACACCACGGGGAGGGCCTGCGGAGGGCTTTGTTCCGCCTGCCAGAGGATGTACGACTTCCAGAGGGGGCACCTGAACTTCGACCTGAAGAAGCTGGAACCCAGGGAGACCTGGCCGGAGAAGCTGGAGCGCCTCATGAAATACTGGGAGGAGGACTCCCAGTTGAGGGACATCCTGGTCACCGGCGGGGACGCCCTCATGAGTTCCGACGAGGCCCTGGAGAGGATCCTGGACGCGATCCACCGGACGGCGGTGAGGAAGCGGGAGGCCAACAAGGGCCGCCCGGAGGGGAAGAAATACGCCGAGATGGTCCGGGTGCGCCTGGGGACGAGGCTTCCCGTCTACCTTCCCCAGAGGATCACCCCGGAGTTGGCCGGGATCCTGGCCCGGTTCCGCGAGAAGGCCTCCAAGGCGGGGATCCGCCAGTTCATCGTCCAGACCCACTTCGAATCCCCCATGGAGGTCACCCCCGAGGCGAGGGAGGCCGTACGCAGGATCCTGGACGCGGGCTGGCTGGTCACCAACCAGCTCGTCTTCACCGCCGCCGCCTCCAGGCGGGGGCACTCGGCCAAGCTGAGAAAGGCGCTCTGCGGGATCGGCGTGCTTCCCTATTACACGTTTACCGTAAAGGGGTACATGGAGAACTACCACCACTTCGCCACCAACGCCCGAGCGGTCCAGGAGCAGAGGGAGGAGAAGGTCTTCGGCCTCCTTCCCGAGGAGACGAGGGGGGAGCTGAAGGGCTTCCACGAAGAACCGGGCCTGGTAACCGGGAAGATCGCCGACCTCCAGCAGAGGGCCGGGCTTCCCTTCCTCGCCACGGACCGGAACGTCCTCAACCTGCCCGGCGTGGGGAAGAGCCTCTCCTTCCGGGTCATCGGGATCACCCGTTACGGCCGGCGGATCCTGGAGTTCGACCACGATCCCACCAGGGCCCACAGCCCCGTGGTGGAGAAGATGGGGCGGGTGGTGATCATCGAGTCCAAGTCCGTCTCGGAGTACCTGGAACAGCTCCGGCAGATGGGGGAAGACCCGGCGGAGTACGAAGGACTCTACGGGTATTCCATCGGCGAAACCGAGCCAAGAATGCCCCTCTACGAATACCCCGAATATGATTTCCAGGTCACCCAGGAACTCACCCATTTCGGCGGGTAAGCCGTCCGCCACCCGAGACAATCCCTCTCCTTTCGCGGACCCCACGGGACTTTTTTTGGCCGGGGAGGTTTTTTCCTCCTCGAAATGTGCGGGAAGACTCCCGAATCCCGGTTTTCAGGTCCTCCGGCCCCAGGGCCTTCAGGGGCGGATGGCCCGGGTCCGCCCGAACCGGGGAAGCCCCCAGGGGACGGAAGGCCAAAAAAAACGGGTGACCATCTCCAAAAAGGCCCCACGAATGTGGTGGCGGGCGGGGGATGGTGGGACCC
>JALUZX010000085.1 GCA_027011425.1 Planctomycetota bacterium | reverse complement strand
TCCTTGTCGTAGGCCAGGATCCTGTAGCCACCGCCCGGGCAGACCACCACCCCGGCGCCCCGGTCCCTGTGCCGGTCGGGACGGTAGACCGTCAATGTGGGCTCGTTCACGTCCCGGATCCGCGTGACGCCTCCCCGGCGATCCCTTTTCTCGGGGTTGGGATTCTTCCAGCCCCCGGGCATTCCGCCGGGCCAGATCCGGATCACCGGACCTTCTTCCTCGGCCCGCACCTGGAGAAGGATGTCCTCGATCTTCTTCTCAAGGGCTTCCGCCATCCTGTGGAACCCCAGGTCCGTGGGATGCACCCCGCCCACGGTGCACTCCCACCAGTCTCCACCCAGGAGATTCGATCCATCGAGGAAATAGATCCGCCTGTCCCCGGCCTTCCGGAGCCTGGCCACGAGACCCTTCTGGAAATCCCTGAGGGAGAGCCTGGCGGCCCTGGCCTTGGGATCGATGGACTCCCGGGCGTAGGGGATCTTGCTCACCACCAGGATCGGCAGGTCCGGGTCGGATTTCCTGAGACGGGCGATGAAAGGCTCCAGGGTCTTCCGCACCCCCTTATGGGCATTGGCCTCGTAGTCCAGGACGACCATCCGCTTTCCCGGGATCCTGGCGATCAGCTCGGCCAGCTCGGGCTCCCCCAGGCCGTTGCCCGAAAACCCCAGGTTCACCACCTCCCGGTTCAGCCGCCGGCTCAGGAGGTTGGTGTAGGCCATGCCCGGCCGGGAAGCGCATCCCCCCTGGGTGATGGAGGTGCCGTAGAAGACGAGGCAACCCTCTTCTTCCAAGGGGAAAGGCCCTTCCAGGCGGGCGCCCTTCTCCAGGCCGATCTCCAGGCTCTTCACGCCCGTGTAGAGGGGGAAGTCCAGGATGAACTGGCGGACTTTTTTTTCGGACGACCGGAAGAGGACCTTGTCGATCTTCTTTCCCCGGATCCGGGTGACCCCGAGGAAGCGCTCCCCGCCCGGAGGCCCGGTGTAGAGATCGAACCCGTCCTGGCCGGTGCGGGCCATGTGGTCCATGTCGGCCACCCACGAGAGTTCGGCCCGGACCGCCACGACCCGGCTGTCCGTCCGGAACCTCACCTGCCCTCCCGCCGTGTCGAAGGCGAGCCTCTTCACGGGTTTCCGCAGGGGCAGGCCCGGCTCGAGGGGAAGCCTGCAAAAGACGGGCTTCGCCGGGTCGAACCACTTGAAGCCCAAAAGCCGGAAAGGTTTCTCCCAGGGCTTTCGCCACACCAGGTCCCGGGCGGGGGAAGCTCCGGCAGAGAAGAAGCCCGCGCAAAGAAGAAGGGCCGCCGGGACGCAGGCTCGCCCGATTCGCCAAAAGCCCATGCTCACACCTCCCAGGCGATCAGAATCTCTCGTTTCTTGCCGGTGTCCACGCCTCGAAGGGGAAGAAGGAAAACCTTTTCTCTCGGCCGGAAACTCCACCCCTTCCCCTCCTCGAGGTCCTTGCCGTCCAGGAGCACCCGGGAGGGTTTCCCCCGGAAGTAGACCTCCACCCTGAGGTTCCGGGAGGCCCGCCTCCCCGGGAAATCCCCCCTCATGGGACCCAGGGTCAGCCGGATCCGCCCGTCCCCCGAAGAGAGCCGGAAGGGCCAGCGCGTGAAGGTGCCCTTTCGGTATCCCAGGCCGTCGCCCTCGTCCTCGTAGAGGTCCAGGGCGTCCTCCCCGCCCGGGTAGACCCTGAGCACCAGGGGATCCGGAAGCCCGGTCCCGATCCGGGGCACCGGATCCTGGGCGGGGACGAGGGAACCGGCCTTAACGAAGAGGGGGATCTCGTCCAGGTCCGTATAGGCCGTCCATTCCCTCGGACCATGGAGGAGAGTCCTGTGGTAGAGATCCCACCACTTCCCGGCGGGGAGATAGAAGGTCCTCTTCCCCCCGGCCCTGGCCACGGGCGCGGCCAGGATCTTGTCTCCCAGGAGATACTCGCCGGGATGGTCGAAACACGCCCCGTCTTCGGGGAAGTGGAACCAGAGCGGGCGCAGGATGGGCGCTCCCTCGTCGTAGGCCTGCCGCGCCAGGTGGTAGAAATAGGGCACAAGCTCCTGGTGGAGCCGGTAGGCGGCCCGGACGATCCGAAGGACGTTCTTTCCGTATTCCCAGGGCTCCCTGGTCCCGTGGTTGCTGTGGACCCGCATGATCGGCGAGAGGGCCCCCATCTGCATCCACCGGATATACATCTCCGGGTCGATCCTGGGCAGGGTCACCCCCGGCCAGGGTCCCTTGAATCCCCCCAGGTCGTGGGAGAGGTAGGCCATGCCCACCTGGGCGGAGCGGGTGTTCACCTCCAGCTCGTGGGCCAGGATCTCCCACTGGGAAGCCGTATCCCCCGTGAAGCAGGCGCCGTACCTGTGGGTCCCGAACCCCGAATACCTCCCCAGGATGATGGGCCGCCTTCCCAGGTCCTCCTCCATGTGCCGGAAGGCCAGGTGGTCGATCCAGAGCACGCTGTTGTAGCCCTCCTGCCGGCCCTGCCAGTTGTCGAGCCACCAGAAGGAGACTCCCAGTTTCTCGTTGGGGACGTAGCAGACGTCCCGGACCGCCTCCCAGACCTTGGGGTTGGTGTAGTCCAAAACCCAGGAGCCCGGGGCGGGAAGGATGCGCACGTTCCCGGGGTCGGCCACGTCCGTGCCAACCCCCAGGCGCCGGCAGATTTCTTTGAAATACGCGTCCTTGCGGTTGATGGTCTCGTTGTGGAGGTTCAGGGCGGCGTGGATGCCCCGCTTCTTCAGCCGGCCGAAGAATCCGGGCAGATCGGGGTAGAGTTTCTTGTTCCACTCCCAGCCGTTCCAGCCGTTCACGTGCCAGTCCATGTCGATGACGAGCACGTCCAGGGGAAGACCGTTCTTCTCGTAGTCCTCGATGATCCGCCGGTTGTCCGCCGCCGAATAGCGCTGGAAGCAGGAATACCAGGAGCCGAAGGCCCACCTGGGCAGGAGGGGGATCCTCCCGCAAAGGGCTGTGAACTGCCTCATGGCCCGCAGGTAGTCCCGGCCGTAGCAGAAAAAGAAGAGGTTCACGTAGTTCGGGCGGAGGCGGGTGTCGATCCAGCGGGTCCTGGGATCGTAGAAGGCCATGCCCGTCTCGTCGATCACCGTCCAGCCCGAGGCGCTCACAGCGCCCGGCGGGAACTTGAGCCACATGCCGGCGATCTTCTTCAGGCTCCCGGGAAGGGAGTCGAACTGCCGGAAGAAAGAAGAAAAGTCCAGGTGGATCCCCTTGTAGAGGTCCGGGTGTTCCCGGATCTCCCGGGAGACGTCGATCCAGGCGTGGACCAGGTTGTATTCGCCGTACCGGTCGCTCCGGTCTCTGCCTGCCGGGTGCACCCCGCGGGGGATCATGCCCCGGGCAAGGTGGTCCATGGTGAAGAGGCTTCCCAGGTTTCTTTCGTCCACGTCCCCGGGAGACCAGCGGCCCTCCATGCCGCCGGCCTTCCAAAAGACGGTGAGGTTGGAAGGCCCCGGTGGTTTCCCGTCAGATGTATACTTCACGCGGATCCCGCCCCCCTCGAGGACCAGGGTCTTTCCCTTCCGCTCCACCCTGGAGAAGGGCCGGGGAGCCGGCATGGAGATGCACCGGAAGGTGGGCCTGTCGTCGAACCTTCCTTCCGGCGCGGATTCCACCCGGAGAATCCCCTCCCCCAGGAGACTGAACCGGGCCCTGCCTCCGACCACGGCTGCCTCCGGCGGTCCCTGTCCGGGGAGAAGGGAAGAGAAAGAAAAGAGAAGGGAAAACAAGAATGCGGAAAGAGTAGGTTTCACCTCGGGCGTCTCCATGGTCCAAAGAGAAAGATCATCCTACCTTCCCGGCTCCCGGCCCTGGAAGCAAACTGTTCCGGTCGGGTCCCTGCTGTTAGCATCCTCGAAAACACGAGGAGTCGGCCATGCGTTCCAGAACCCTGCTTTCTTCCCTGGTCCCCATTCTTTGCCTCTTGTTTTCCTGCCGTGCCACGAGCCCGACCTCCCCGGCAGGCAAGCATGAGGTCCAGGCCCCGGCCTGGAAAAAAGCCACGGCCCGCGCCCTCCGGCGCTGGCAGGCCCTCCGGTTCGGCATGTTCATCCACTGGGGCCCGGTGAGCCTGAAAG
>JALUZX010000084.1 GCA_027011425.1 Planctomycetota bacterium | reverse complement strand
CCTCCTGCCCGGGTCGGGGAAGCCTTTTTCCGGGAAGCTTCCCTTTCCGGTCTACCGGGCCGGGTGGGACGCCGCCCGGGCCCTGGGCATCCCCGCCCCGCCGGCCGCCAGGGACCACCTGCCCTCGGTCCTCCTCCTCCAGAAAGGGGGGAAGCCCCTCCTCTGGGTCGAGGGCTACGAGACCAAGCTCGAGGCCCTGCTCGATGCGGCGGTCCGCCAGGTCCGGAATTGACTGCCTGCGGCCCTATGCCAGAAATCGCTTTTACATAGTGTCAAAATGCCGCCAGGCCGTGGTGAATCACGACGGAATTCCGTCCCAGGGAACTGCCGCGCCGCCCCCTCCCTGGGAGAGGACGGCGCGGCGGGGATTTCACAGCATTGGCGGCTGGTGGCAAGGCCTTACTTGAGGGAGGCTCCGCAGGAAGGGGATGTGATGAAAGGAAGGCCTCCGCCTCCCATCTTGGGGTCCCAGATCAGCCATTGCCAGTAGAGCCCCAGGCCGTGAAGGGCGGGAGTCGCCGGGAGGGGGAACTTGACAACGGCGATTCCGGCCTTGACACCGGAGCTGCCGATGAGGAAGTCCCAGGAGGAGTTGACGGCGCATCCTTTCATCCCGTAAGGAGAGAGGTCGAAGGGAAGGGGAATGCCTTTCCATTTCTGGACGCTCCTCCCCATCCAGAGGAAGGCCGTGTTGGCGCCGGTGATTCCCTTGACTTGGAGTTGCCAGTTGGCGTTGCCCAGGTAGGGCGCGTCCCCGGACATGCCGGGAAGGGGCACGGTCTTGGAGCTTCCCGGACATCCCGTGCCGGTGAGCCAGATGGGTTCGAGGACCGCCGCCATGTCGTTGGGGCTGGCCTGGTGGAGGCACCAGAAGACGGGTCTCCCATAGTGACGGTCCATCGCATACGCAAGGCCGCCCGCGATTCCTCCGGGAGGATAAGCTCCGCTTTTGTAGGGAATCGAGGGGTCAGAGAAGGTCATCACGCCCGTGGAGGCGCAACCCTTGGTCAGGTCGTGCTGGCGGAGGACCACCCTTGACCCCGGCTTCTTGGAGGATGTCCCCGTGCTCCCTCCCTGGCCGAAGGACCAGAGGAACCCGGCCTGAGGGCCGAATTCGATGTAAGCCAGGCCATAGACGCTGGACGCCCCGTGCTTGGAAGAAGGATAGGCTTTCAATAATTTGCCCGTATAATCAAGGACTTCGATGTTCGTGGTCCAGCTTGTGACGTAGAAACGCTTGTGGATGGGGTCGACGGCGATGGCCCTCAAGGTCCTGAGGTTGGTCTGGGTGAGGATGAACTTCGTCTGGTCCCACTTGAGGTTCTTGCAGTCGAAGGCGAAGAGGGCCTTGGATGCGCTGGTGTCGGTTCCGCCGTAAAGGATGTTTGTGGTGAAGTCGTAAGCCAGGTCCCTGAGGCCCCAACTGGAGCGGTTGGCCGCCGCCGGGACGTTGTAGGCCTTGACAAGCTTGGGCCCTCCTTTGGCGTGGATGTCGATCTGGTAGAGCTGGTGGGGGCTGGAGGAGGTGGCCCGGCGGCCCGAGACCCATAGGTAGTCCTTCACCAGGGTGCCCGGTTTGGCGGGGTCGGCTCCGGGACCGAATTCGATGCCCAGGAGCCCGTTGTTGTTGTTGCAGATGGCTTGGAGGTTGAAGGGCTTGTCCAGGGGTTTTCCAAGCTGGGCGGCGGCCTGGGGAAGAAGGAGGCCCAGGGCGGCGGAGAGGAGAAGTGGTTTTCTCATGACAGGTTTCCTCCGTTGGATTTGGAAAGATCCGTAGTTCGCGGAAGAAGAACACCGCATTCCCTTTGAGACCTTGGGGAACACGGTAACGAAAGCGAAAGACTGCGTTTATTCTATTGTTTCATTCCGACAACACAATGCAAGGTCTCCTTCCATGGAGGAGATGTCTTCTCTGTGTCCCGAATCGAGCCTCTGGATCCCCTCCACTATCTTGCGATAGGGTCCCGTGAGGCCTCTCGGAGAATCCGGCCTGAAAGTGGAGAAAGGACATCCATGAGATTCGCGACCTTGCTCTCCTTACTTTCCGTGCTTGGGGGCGCACGGGTTACGGGCCTGGATCTCGCCTCCCCCGGGGGGCGGTTGGTCCTCTCCTTCCAGGTGAAGGACTGGGGAGGGAAGAAGGCCTGTCCCGTCTACCGGCTCGCTTTTGGGGGCAAACCCCTGCTCGGCGAGGCGGCTTTGGGCCTTCGCCTCCAGGGCGGGGCCTCCCTGGAGGAGGGATTCCGCCTCCTTTCGGTGCGCCGCTGGGCTCACGACGAGGTTTGGACGCCTGCCTGGGGGGAGCGGAGCCGGATCCGGAACCTTTACCGGGCCCTGGCGGTCGTCCTGGGCCGGCAAGGCTTTCCCGGGCCGGTCCTGGAGATCGAGTTCCGCTGTTTCGATGGGGCCGCCGCCTTCCGTTACAAGCTTCTCGGGAAGGGGAGGGCGACGATCCTCGAGGAGAGGAGCCGCTTTCGGTTCTTCGCCGACCACAAGGCCTGGGTGACAGGCTTCGCCCAGGGCCGCTACAAGGCGGTTCCCTTGAGCCGGATCCGGAGGGAGGTCGAACGCCCGCTCACCCTGGAGATCCAGGGGGGCCCCGTGGTCGCCTTGGCCGAGGCGGCCTGCGTGGATTACGCCAGGATGAGAATCATGGCTTCCAAGGAGGAACCCCTCACCCTGGTGAGCCGCCTTTCCGGCGAAGTGACTTCCTCCCTCCCTCTGGTCACCCCCTGGAGGGTGATCATGGTCGCGCCTACGCCGGGCAGGCTTCTCGAGGGGAACGACGTGATCCTGAACCTCAACGCCCCCTGCGCCTTGAAGGACACATCCTGGATCCGGCCTGGAAAGGTGATCCGGGAGGTGACTCTCACCACCAAGGGGGGGAAGGCCTGCGTGGACTTCTGCGCCGCCCGGGGCCTCCAGTTCGTGGAATACGACGCCGGGTGGTATGGTCCCGAGGGCGATCCCCGCGCGGACGCGACCACGGTCACCCTGGACCCCCGTCGATCCAAGGGGCCCTTGGACCTCCGGGAGGTGATCCGCTACGCCCGGTCCAAGGGGATCGGGGTCATCCTCTACGTCAACCATCTCGCCTTGGAACGCCGGCTCGAGGCGATCCTTCCTCTTTACAGGAAATGGGGCGTCGCCGGGGTGAAATACGGGTTCGTCCGGGTGGGGCCGCAAAAGTGGACCTCCTGGCTCCACCGGGCCGTCCGGAGGGCCGCCGAGAACCGCCTCATGGTGGACATCCACGATGAGTATCGTCCGACCGGTTATTCCAGGACCTATCCCAACCTGATGACCCAGGAAGGCATCCGGGGCGACGAGGCCAGGCCGACGGCGAGGGACTCCCTGGTGACTCTCTTCACCAGGATGCTCGCGGGTCCCGCGGACAATACTTTTTGTTACTACAGCGAGAGAGTGGGCAGGGACCCGACCCACGCCTGCCAGCTCGCCAAGACGGTCTGCCTCTATAGTCCATGGCAGTTTCTCTTCTGGTACGACCGGCCCCGGGCCTCCCCGCTCCGGAAAGGCGGGGCCGGGAACTCCCGGGGCGTCATCGGGGACGAGCCGGAGTTGGAGTTCTTTGAGGCCCTTCCCACGACCTGGGACGAGACCAGGGTGCTCCTGGGGAAGATCGGGAAGTTCGCCGTGATCGCCCGCAGGAAGGGCGGGGAGTGGTTCGTGGGATGCGTGAACGCCGGCAAGCCCAGGATCCTTCACGTGGACCTGGGTTTCCTGGAGAAGGGGAGGAAATACAGGGCTGCGATCTACGACGACGACCCGGCGGTGAAAACCCGCACCCACGTGAGGATCCGAAGGATCCCCGTGGACTCCACCATGATCCTCAGGGCCCGGCTCGCCCCCGGCGGCGGCCGGGCGATCCGGATCGTTCCGATGTGATCGAACCGGTAGGTTCCCTCCATTCCTTTCCCGGGTGCAGGTCTATATCGTTGGGAGGCGGGGTGGGAACCGAAGGGTTCGGAGGAGGCCTTTCAGCGGGCTTTGCTCCGGGGTAAGGTTTTGCGGGAAGGGAAGCCGAAAAAGGGAGGGATCCAGCCCCTTCGGGGTGGGATGATTCACCCATGGGACGGC
>JALUZX010000083.1 GCA_027011425.1 Planctomycetota bacterium | reverse complement strand
GCATCCCGCCGGCCCTTCTCCCGCTTTCCCCCCTGGCCCCTTTCCCTCCCAGCCTGTCCGGCTCACCCTTCCCTCCACGGGAAGCGTAGTGGTCCACGTGAAGGACGGAAGAGGGGATCCCCTCCGGAAAGACGCCTTCGTCTCCCTGGATCCCGAGGCCTTGAAAAGGGCATTGAAGAAACTGAAAAGGAAAAAACCCTTCTGATCCGGAGTATCCAGGAAGGTCCTCCCGCAAGCCAAGTTCGACCGGGGTGGTAACAAGCCGTTCCCCGAAAGAAACAAACCGCCTTTTTTCAAAGGTTTCCGGCCAATCGGTGACAAAGGCACCCTTTTTGCTGATCCCACCGAAACCCTTAAAAGGGGCCACGGAATAGAGGGGAATCCCCGGACAATGGGCAATGGAAAGAAAGCGGGGTGTCAAGATGCTTCGTAAATTCGGGAAGTCTTTCAATCTCTCGGTCTTCATCCTCTTCTCTCTCGCCCTCCTTTTTCTTTTTCCTTCCTCGTTTTTATCCTCTACCGCAACATCATTCCCTGTTCCAAATCCCGGCCGACCCGGAACACCCCACACGCACCCTCCCCGCCTCCAAGTGGATACTCCCATGGATGCCCCATGTAAAAGAAGGAGGATTCTTCACGTCTCCGGGAAGATGGCGGAACTCCGGAAGAAACAATCCTTGATGTTTAGAGGGCGCATCCTCGGCCCGGACGCAAAGCCCCTTGCGCGCACGGAAATGAGAGTTGAATGGTCCTCCCTGGTTGACCCTGGAATAGAGTCTAGTTTCTTCCCTCCCCCTTATTCTTCTTTTGGAAAGGTTTTTTTGACGGGGAAAAATGGAGAGTTCTCCCTCCATTTCCCCATGCCCGATGAAAAAGCGGAACAGTTCCGGCTGAAATTCTTTTCTCCAGACACCCGTCTCTACGCGGCCTGCACCTTCCCCACCGGGAGATTCCGGAAGGTCATAAACCTTGGGAAAGTCATCCTCAGAGACTCTCCCGTCCTCGTTTCCGCGCGCCTCCTCAAGGAAGACGGAAATCCACTTTCCTTCTTAAAGGTAAGCCTTATAAGCCCACCCTGGTTCTGCGCGAGGGCACACTATTTCAGGGCCGTCAAAACGGACGCGAAGGGGTGGTTCAAGGTCTATGGAATCCCCACGAAGGGTCTTGGGCACGTTGAGTTGCGGATCCCATGCGACACAGGGTTCTACCTCCGGCATGAAATTCCGTGGGACTCCAAGAACCGCGAAAACCTGGTCCTGACTGTCCACAGGGCTCCAAGAATCCAAGGAAGAGCATTCATGCCCCAGGAGGTCGATCCGCGAGACTTCACCTTTCGGTTATATTGGCACAGAACTCTCGCGGGAGAAATATCTAAATCCGCGAGGCTGCTCGAGGACGGAACCTTTGAAATCGACAAGATTCCTCCTAAGGAATACAGGTTTTGGATAGATTCCCGATGGTCCCCGGAAGTTCGCCCGTATTTCCACCAGGAAATAGAGTCGGTCAAGGTTCAAGGCGGCGGGAAAGCGACACACCTGGAAATCGATCTCCGGGAAAAGCTGAAGTTGTATCGCTTTTATATCTCCAACAAGGCCGGAAGCGTGAATCAAATGGAAATACTTCCCCAGGACTCACCGACCCACCATGTCCCAAAAAATCCCTGCAGACTGGACTTCTTATTTCCAGATTCTTCAAAAACATTCCTCTTCCGTGCTCCAGGCTATCTCGCCATAAAAGGCACATTCACCCCGGGAGAACATTTTCTCTTTTTCATCCGTGCGAAAAAATAAATATCATTCGCGGGGGATTCCTTACAGAATGCGCCACCATGGGGCGGCCAGGACTCTGGGGGTGATCCATTTCAATGTTTTTCCCGTGTGGAGGAGTAGGCCCGGCCCGGCCGATTGGCCGTATTCTTTTTGAAAGGCCGCCAGGTGCCTTGCGTCCCCCAGGGTGGGCCGGGAGGAGGCCTTGACCTCGATGGGAAAGAAGCGCCCCCCCCTCTCGATCACGAAATCCACCTCCTCCCCCTGGACGGTCCGCCAGTAGAAGAGCCCAATCTGTTCGGAACCGCCGTCCCTCCAAGCCATCAGGTCGCACAAAACCAGGTTCTCCAGGTGGGGGCCGCCGGGAGCGGTTCCTTCCGCCAGGTAGAGAGCGAGTCCCGTATCGCACCAGTAGAATTTCCTGGACTTGATGAGACGCTTGGTCCTGTTCACGGAGAAGGCAGGAAGCCGGACCAGGATATAGGAAGTCTCCAGGAGGTTGAGATAGCGGTGAACCGTGGGCTGGGGCAGGCCCACGTCCCGGCCCAGCTCGGTCTGGTTGACGACCTGGCCGAGCCGCAGGCAGGCCCCCCGCATCAGGCGCCTGAAATCGGGGAGGGCCGTGATCGCCGAAATCTCGAGCAAATCCCTTTCCAGGTAAGTGCGAACGTATCCCTGGAACCAGATGCTGCGGTCCGAGGCTTTTCCAATCTCCAGGGCCGGAACGGGAAATCCCCCCCTCCCGGCCAAAGCCTTCCAATCCTCCGGCTCCCCGTGGTGGGAAGCGATGATCTCCAGCCAGTCTTCCTCGGAAGCCGTGACCAGTTCTTCCCAGAACCCGCAACGCCCCTCCCCAAGCTGTTCCCCCCGGGTCATGGGCCAAAGGGTGAGGTAACTCGCCCGGCCCGCCAAGGTCTCGGAGATCTTCCGCATGAGGAGAAGGTTGGCCGACCCGGTAAGAAGAAACCTCCCCGGCCCGCGCTTCCTGTCGACGGCGCGCTTCACCGCCCCCAGGAGGCCGGGTTCCCGTTGCACCTCGTCCAAGGTCACCGGCCGGGAACCGCCCAGGAGGGCCTCCGGGTCCCGCCGGGCCAAATCCGCCACATCCAGGTCGTCCAAGGAAAAGTACGTCCTGGCGCCCGGAGAAAGCTCGCGGACCAGGGTGGTCTTCCCGGTCTGGCGGGCGCCCGTAACGACGACGGCGGGCATGACGCGAAGCCTCTCGGCCAGCGCCCGGTCCACCAGCCGGGGGAGAAGACGATCATTCATGGCGTGAATGATAATCATTCACGCCCCGGATCGCGAGCCCACGTCCCGCTTGTTCCCCGACTCTTCCCGGGACAGGATGGGGCCGCCATGAGCGATTCCAGGGATCCAGAACCCTTGCTCCGGGCCGGCCTGGAAAGGGCCCTCGGCAAGGAGATGGAGGTCCTCGGCGGCGCCCGCCGGAAGGACCTGCCCCCCCTCCGGGAGGTGCGGCTGCCCCCGGTCCCCGGAGAAGAGGAGGAGATCCCCCGCCGGGCGGTGGTGGCGGCCGACGCGGGAAACCTGGAACTCCGGGTCCACCCCCTCCGGGTGGGCCTGGTCCGGGTGGCCCTGGCCACGAGCCGGGAGAGCGCCCTCCTCCTGCAGGCCTTCCTTCCCCTTTCCCATCCTCTTCCCGACCTGGTCCGCTTTCTCCTGGACCAGCCCGGCGGAAAGGGGATCTCCCGGGCCCTGGAATCGGCGGGCCTGGACCCGACCCGGCCGGAAGCCTGGCTGAAAGGGCTCCGCCCGCCGCCGGGGCGGGTCCTGGATTTCTTGAGGGAATTGCTGGAATGGCTCTCCCTCCTCCACGAGGCGAACCGGCTGGCCTCGGCCCCAGGGCCGGCCCTGGTGCTCCGGGACGGGCTCCTTCGAAGCATCGTCCTCCCGGGCTCCCTCTTCTCCCCCATCCTGGAAGCCCTCCGGCGCGCCACAACCCAAGGCTCCCTCCTCCTGGCCGCCCTGGCCAAGCGGGCTCCGGGCGGCCCCGACCTCTCCCACTACCTCTCCCTGGCCCTTCCCGCCCTGGTAAAAGGCGGCCAGTCTTTTCCGAGGGCCTTCGAGATCCCTCCCGCCCTGGAGGCGGCCTTCTCTCCGGCGAGCTTCGCCTCCCAGGCCGCGAAAAGGCGGGCCGGCCGGCTCTTCCTTCTTCTTCTCTCCCCCCGCCACGCCACCCGCCCGCTCGTGGCGGAGGTTCCCTCCTGGCAGGAGAACCAGGCCCCCCTGGTCCTGGCCCATCTCTGCCGCCGGGGCCGGGGAGGCTTCCCCGAGCCCGGACACCCGCCCGAACTTCTTCGGGCCCACCGTAAAGC
>JALUZX010000082.1 GCA_027011425.1 Planctomycetota bacterium | reverse complement strand
GGGGCGGTTATGATTGTGTAAGGTTTTTCTCACATCTCCCAAGGAAAGGTGTCCCATGAAAAGAATCCTTCTTCTCACCCTTCTCCTCCCTCTGGGCGCCCTGGCAGCCCAGAACACCGTAGTGGTCCCCAAAGGATTCGCCAAGGCTGAAGGGAACTCCCACCACTGGATGATCGGCCAATACGACCTTTGCCGGGCCCAGCAGATCTTTTCCAAGGCCGCCATGGGGGGGGTCCCCTTCGCCATGCGTTCCATCAAGCTCAGGCGGGACGGAACCAGGATCTCCACCTTCGAGGCCCACAAGGGTTACATCCAGGTCTTTGTCAGCAACCGGAACGTGGATCCTCCTTCCCAGTGCGGTTTCGGGTGGGACTACAACCACGGTCCCGACAAGACCCTGGTCATGAAGAAACGGGTCATCAACTGGGGCGTAGAGCCCAAGCCCGCCGTGCCTCCCGCGCCTTTCAAGGTCACTTTCCCCTTCGACAAGTTCTTCGCCTACAAGGGAAAGGCCTTCGTCATCGAGTGGACCTCGGACTTCACGGTCAAACCTCCCGCGAAGTATGGTTTCAACTGGGTGACCGACGCCCAACTCTATTCTTCCGGGTGGACGAGCTACAAAGCGATCCGGCCCACCAACATCGGCAAAAGCTGCCGCCCCCCGGGGGCGACCAGGGATCCGGCGAACTACGGGTATTTCCCCTACCCTGGTTCGCCCTTGTGGTTCTACAGCTACTGGCGGATCAACAAGGCGAACATCCCGGTGATTCTCTTCCTGGGAACCAGCGACCAGAAGTGGGGCCCAATCAACCTTCCCTTCGACCTGGGGCCCTTGGGGGCGAAGGGGTGCCATGTCTACGTGAACATGGTCCAGGCCTATGTCTCCAAGACCGACATGAACGGAAGGGCGGATTTCCTCCTTGGAGCGGTTCCCCCGGATCCCGCGCTTTCGGGACAGTCCTTCTACAACCAGCAGTTCGCCTTCGACCCCACGTTCAACAGCATGGGCATGGTCTCCACCTGGGGCCGTAAATACACGGTGGGGACGGGCTTCGGCGGATCGGTGCCTGGATTCTGCTTCTACGGATACAAAGGCTCCTCCGTGAGCACCTTCGACTTGAAGCGGCCCATCGCTCTCTACTACAGCGCCCGTGCCAACATCGTCCAGTTCAACTGAGGTTGGATGGTCCGCCCCGTCCCCGGAAAGGCCCGGGGGCGGGGTTTGCCTTTCTCCCCCGGCCGGAGGTTGATCTTCCAGGCCGATCTGCTAAGGTTTCCGCCCGATTTCTCTCCCCGGGCGGGGCCGCCCAGGTGGGGGCTTAGCTCAGTTGGTAGAGCTGCGGATTTTTAATCCGTAGGTCGGGGGTTCGAGTCCCTCAGCCCCTACCATTTCCAATCTCCCCATTCCGGGCCTTTCTACGAGGGCGGGATGAAGCCTTCTTCCACCAAAAGGATGGGGATCTTGTCCCGGACGGGGTAGGCCAGGTTCTCCCCCTGGACCAGCAAGGCGCCGTCCATTTCTTCCGTCACGGGTTTCCCCTCCCTGGTGAGCAGGGTCCCCTCCTTCACGGCCCGGTTGAAGGCCTCCACCTGCGGGGGATCGGCCAGGGCCAGGGGTTTTCGGGTGAGAGGGCAGGCCAGTCGCTCGAGAAGCTCCGGGTCGATCAGGGGTTCCTCGCCGGTCACGGTGTTTCCCTCCTGGGGCGGCCGCCCTCCGGAAACAGGGAAAGAAAAAAATGGCAGCCCCGACGGGATTCGAACCCGTGTTACCGGCTTGAAAGGCCGATGTGCTAACCTGGCTGCACCACGGGGCCACCCAAGGGTTCGTTCCTCATCCTTGTTCAGGGGGGGAAGTCTAGAAAAGACCCGGCTGGAAAGCAATATCCCCCTCTCCCCCATAAAAGGCCTCATGACAGGCCCGCCGGGTGGTATGGAATCTCCCTACCCCCCGTGGGGATGGGCTTTTCGGTAGACCTCCTTCAACCGCGCCAGGCCCAGGTGGGTGTAGATCTGGGTGGCGGCCAGGCTGGAATGCCCCAGCATTTCCTGGACGAGCCGGAGGTCGGCCCCCCGGTTGAGAAGGTGGGTGGCGAAGGAGTGGCGCAAAAGATGGGGGTGAACCCGGCAGGTGAGTCCAGCCAGCCCGGCGGCCTTCTCCAGGATCTGGGCGACCCGCCGGGTGGTGAGGCCTTTGCCTTTGTGTCCCAGAAAGAGCCACCCCTCCACCTTCCCCAGCCTGCGCCGGAGGGACTCCCGCTCCCGGAGCCAATCCTCCACGGCCCGTCTCGCAGGCCGCCCGATCAGGACGAGGCGCTCCTTCTTCCCTTTCCCCATGACCTTTCCCAGGCCCCGGGCCAGGTCCAGGTCGCCTTTTCGCAACCTGGTAAGCTCAGACACCCTGACCCCCGTGGAGTAGAAGATCTCCAGGATGGCTCGGTCCCGGATCCCGAAGAAGTCCTTGGGGAAAGGGGCCTCCAGGAGGCGGGTCACCTCTTCCTCGGTAAGGAGCCTGGGGAGTCTCCTGGGCTTCCGCGGGGTCCTGAGGGCCAGGGCCGGGTCGTGATCCAGGGTCCCTTCTTCCTGGAGGAAGCGGAAGAAAGCCTTCAGGGAAGCCACTTTCCTGCCCACAGAAGACGGGGAAAGGCCTTTTTCCTTGAGGCGGGCCAGGTAGCGGCGCATCTCGATCCGGTCCACTTCGCCCAGATCCAGGCCGTCTTCCTGGAGAAAAGCCAGGAAATCACCGATGTCTCCCTGGTAGGCCCGGATGGTGTGGGGGGAGGCGGCCCTGACGCCCTCCAGGTAGTCCCGGAAGCGCTTCAAGGCCCGGATCGAAGGGGAGGACTCCAGGTCCCGGTCCTTTCTTGTGGGGGGGGTCATGCCGTCGGGAACCTTGTCATCCAAGTGTAGAAAACCGTAAAGTTCCGGGGACCTTGGGCCTTTTCGGGAATAATAGAACATGTGAGGAAGGACCGGCCCCGATGGGGGGTCCAACAGGAATCGCACCCGGGTGTAACAGGAGCCAGGCCATGAAACGAACGCTTTTTGCTCTTGCTTTGCTCTCCCTTCTTCCTTTCGGACCCGGGCCCAGGATCCCGGCCCAGGTTAGGCGCCCCCAGGGGATGAAGAAGCCCGCCAAGAAGAAGCCCGATCCCAGGGTCAAGGAGGGCCTCAAGAAGATCAAGGAGTATCTCCGCAAGCGGGGCAAGCAGGACGCCGCCGCGGCGGAGGAGATCCAGAAGGTGGTGCAACTGGCCCTGCAGAGCGCCGATTCCGACAAGAAGGCCGTGGCCAAGGCGCTCGAGAAAATCCTTCTCCATTCCAGGAGGAAACTCACCCAGGTGACCCTGTATACGGCCGCCATAGAGGGGCTCAAGGGGTTGGGGCCTTTCGGTGCCAAGGGACTCCTGGCGGCTATCAAGAGCAAGAATTTCCGCAAGAAGGAAAGGCTCCAGCTCAAGTGCGACATGATCCGCGCCCTTGGGGCCACCAAGGAGATCTCGGCGGTCAAGCCCCTGATCGATCTCATGGAGCGGGACAAGGACATCCAGGTGAACGCCGCCGCCGTCCAGGCCCTGGGGAATTACTCCAAAGCGCCTGAAAAAGTGCGCAAGCTCATCGTGGAGAGGGTGGTCCGGATCTTCAGCGGCACCGACGACAGTTCGAGGTCGCTGGACCCCAACGACCCGATGGCCGATTTCTACCGGCGGAAACTGGCCGCCATCGGGGGGCCCTGCCAGGACACCCTGCGGGCCTTGACGGGCCAGAGCCTTCCCAACTCCCTCCAGTGGGTCAAGTGGTGGAACCACAACAAGGGCAAGCGCTGGGACAAGAAGAAGACCAGGAGGAGGCGTTAGTGGGCGGGTTCAGGCCCCTTGAGATCCTTGCCCTCTCCCTGGCGGCCCCGGCGGCTCTCTTCTTCCTTCTTTGGTTCTGGGCCGTTCCCCCCAGGGAAGCACGGCAGAAACATCTCTCCCGGGAGGGCGCTTCCTCCTACCATTCCCGGACGAGGCCCGTTCCGGTCTTCGAGGGGGAATTGCCGGGTAAGCGCAAAGTCCGTGTCTTCCAGGGGCTGACTCCCGGGCTGGAGGGGACCGGCGCGGGAAAGCGCGCC
>JALUZX010000081.1 GCA_027011425.1 Planctomycetota bacterium | reverse complement strand
GGGGAGGGGGGATCGGAACAAGGCGGACCCTCCCTGCTGGACATGGAATACCTGGACGGACTGGGTCTCTCCGGGAAGGTGGAACACTGGCGGAAGCTGGTGGAAGAGCAGGTGCAGGCCTGCGCGGAAGAGGCGTGATGAAAAGACGAATCCTGTTCGTGGACGACGAGCCCAACTTGCTTTCGGCGGTCCAGAGGCAGACGCGGAAGCGTTTCGATATCGAAGTTGCGGTGGGGGGGGAAGAAGGGCTGGCGAAATTCGACAAGGAGGGCCCCTTCGGGGTGGTGGTCTCCGACCTGAGGATGCCGGGGATGAACGGCATCGAGTTTCTGGGGAAGATCCGGGAACGGAGCCCTGGAACGGTGCGGCTCATGCTCACGGGGTTCGCCGACCTGGAAGCCGCCATGGACGCGGTGAACGAAAGCAACATCTTTCGATTTCTCACCAAGCCCTGTCCCCCTGTTCGGATGATCAAGGCCTTGACCGACGCCCTCGAACAGTTCGACCTGGTCATGGCGGAGAAGGAGCTTCTGGAGAAGACCCTTTCGGGGAGCGTGAAGGTTCTTGTGGAAGTTCTCTCCATGGTGAATCCCAACGCCTTCAGCAGGGCCTCGAGAATCAAGAAGATCGTCTCCCAGATGGCCCGGGTCCTGGGGCTCGAGAACAGGTGGAGGTTCGAGGTCGCCGCCCTGCTCTCCCACCTGGGGTGCGTAACCCTCTCCCAGGAAACCCTGGACAAGGTCCTGGCGGGCCGGCCCCTTTCGGCGGAGGAGAAGGAACTCTTCGAGAAACATCCCAAGGTGGCGGCATCCCTTCTCAAGCGTATTCCACGGATGGAGGAGGTCGCCGCCATGGTGGAAAACCAGTATGAAGCGGAGGGAGGCAGGGGGGAGATCCGTTCCGACCCCGTTTTTCTCGGTTCCCAGTTGCTCCGCCTTGCCACAGCCCTGGACCTGAAGATCTCCATGGAGAAGGAACCAAAGGCCGCCCTGGAAGAGTTGAAGAAAGAGGAGAGCGGGTTTCCCTCTTTTCTTCTGGAAGCGGCGGGCAAGATCGAGGCCAAGGGCGGGTTCCGGACCACCACGGCCCTGGTGGCCCTCAAGGAACTCCGGGCCGGAATGGTGCTCGACGAGAATGTCTATGCCCAGAACGGAATCCTCCTGGCCCCTAAAGGGCAAGAGGTCAACGTGGCTGTGATCGAAAGACTGCGCGGGTTTGCGGGAGGGGTGGGGATCAAGGAGCCTTTCCGGGTGATCCTGGAATCGGAAGAGGACCTGGAGGAAGAAGCCCTTCTCTCCGTGGAAGAGGGAGTCGGGAGATGAAACCCTTGGTTTTGCTCGTGGACGACGATCCGTTCTTGACGGACGCCTTGAAGCGGAGACTTCGGAAGGAGCCCTACACGATCATGGAGGCTCACTCGGGGGAGGAGGCCTTGAAGGTCCTTTCCGAGAGGGAAGTCGCCGTCGTGGTGAGCGACGAAAACATGCCGGGGATGAACGGGACGGAACTCATGGCCAGGATCCGAATCGAACATCCCAGGGTCATGAGGATCATTCTCACGGGAAACGCCAGCCTGGAGAACGCCCTCAAGGCCATCAACGAGGGCCAGATCTACAGGTTCCTGGTCAAGCCCGTCCGCAAGGTGGAGATCATGGTGGCCATCCGCCTGGCAGTCGAGCAATACAAGCTCCGCGAGGAGAACGAGAGGCTGACCAGGCTGGTCAAGAAGCAACAGCGCCTTCTGGACCGGCTCGAGCGCGAGGCACCGGGGATCACGAGTGTGGTCCGCGATGAAGACGGGGCCATTCTGATCGATGAGCCTCCCCGGGAGCCGAAACCGGCAGGCGGGTAGATCCGGGAAATCCGGGAGAAAGGGGAAGTCATGTCCAGGAAGAGAGTTTCTCCCGCCGGAGGAAGTCTTGCGGCATGCGAAGGTCCCCGGGGATCGTTTGCCGCAATTCCCCCCTTGGTTTTCCTCACGGTCCCCTTTTCCGGAGACCTCGGAATTCCCTTGGGGGCCATGGTTTCTTCGGGCGGACTCCTTACGAGCCTTTACTTCCTGGGTTGTTTCCTGGTCCTCCTCGGATATGCAGGCTTGTTCTTTTTTCTTGCAGGGAAAAACAAGGTTCTTATGAAGGAATTGAAAAACGTGTCAAAGAAGCTCCAAGAGAAGAATCATCGCGAGGAGGAGGCCAGGAAAAACCTGTTTTTCCAGTCCGCCTTGTCGAGCTTGAGGAAAATCGCCCTTTCCATGGGGACCTTCAAGTCCTTGCTCGGGGAAACGGTGAACTTGATCAAGGAAACCATGGATGTTCAGGCCGTCCAGGTCCTGGTCTACGACCGGGAAAAGGGGACTTTCACCCTCGAGGAGGGATGGGGATGGGAAGGGGATCTTCTGGGGAAGCTCCGTTTCCCCGCGGAGGCCCGGTACGTGGAAACCCTGGCCCTCGCCGCAAAGGGATGCCAGGCCTGGGCGTATTCCGCCTCATCGCCGGAATTCTCCCCCTCCCCGCACGTGGCTTCCCATGGATTCAGGGCGTCCCTCAACGTGTCCATCCCGGGAGGAGAGGGCCCTTGGGGAGTGCTTTCGGTCTTCCGGAAGGAAGAGAAGCCCTTCTCCGTCGAGGAAAGTTCTTTCATCGAGATCGTCGCGGACATCCTTGGAGATGCCTTCCGCGTGCAGAGCACGGTGCTCAAGCTGAAGAATGAGGAGGAAAGGCTGGACATGGTCCTCAAGGGGGCCAACCTTGGGACCTGGTCCTGGGAAATTCCGGAGGACCGCCTCTCTATGGACGGGAGATTCACCTCCCTCCTGGAGGAGGGGGACGGGGGGTGCGAGATTTCCCCGGAAGAGTTCAGGAAGAGGGTGCACGAGGAAGACCTGGGACCGATGAAAAAGGCCAGGGAGGACCACTTCGAGGGAAAGGCCAAGTCTTTCGATTGGGTGGGAAGGATCAGGACCGAGGGCGGAGAGTGGAGGTGGTTCCATATCCTCGGGCGGATCCTGGAAAGAGACCAGAACGGAGAGCCTTGCCGGATGGCCGGAGTGGCCCAGGACATTACGGAAAAGAAGAGGTTGGAGGACCAGCTCTTCCAGGCCCAGAAGCTGGAGTCGGTGGGCCGGTTGGCGGCGGGGATCGCCCATGAAATCAATACGCCTGCCCAGTATGTTTCGGACAACACAATGTTCCTCAAGGAGTCCGGGATAGACCTTCTCGAGTTCGCCCGCAAGGTGGAAAAACTCCTCCTGGAGGAATACCGGGAGAGCTTGCCTGCCGAGGTGAAGGAAAAATTCCAGGCCCTCCTGGAGGAACTGGACATGGAGTTCCTCCTGGAGGAAGTTCCCAAGGCCATCGACCAGTCCCTGGAAGGTCTCGCCCGGGTCACCAAGATCGTTCGGGCCATGAAGGAATTCTCCCACCCGGGCTCGGCCGTCCAGGAACCTACGGATTTGAACAAGGCCATCCAGAGCACGGCGACCATCGCCCGGAACGAGTGGAAGTATGTCTCCGACCTGGAGATGGACCTGGACCCCGACCTTCCCCTGGTCCGGTGTTATGGGGGGGATTTCAACCAGGTGATCCTCAACCTCATCGTCAACGCGGCCCATGCCATCGGGGAAGTGGTCAAGGACAAACCCGGGGAAAAAGGAAAGATCAAGGTTTCCACCAGAAAGGACGGGGATTGGGCGGAGATCCGCGTGGAGGACACGGGGACAGGCATCCCGAAGGAGATCCGCCACAAGATTTTCGAGCCCTTCTTCACCACCAAGCCTGTCGGGAAAGGGACCGGCCAGGGACTTTCCCTGGTCTACTCGGTCATCACCGGGAAGCACGGCGGGGAGGTCGGCCTGGAGTCGGAGGAGGGAAAGGGCACGACGTTCATCCTCAGGATTCCCATAGAGGGGAAGAAAGAAGGACAGGAGAAAGAGTCCTTGGAGGAGGAACCTGCGAGCTTGTGATTGGAATGCTTGACGGGCCGGGCGGGCAGGGCTTTATTCCGGGGACCCCCTGGAGCAAGAACAGGAACCCTGCCCATGCTACGGAACCTCCTTTTCTCCCCCCTCGCCGCCTTCGCTCTCATTCTTCTTTCCTTGCCCGGGTGCAAGGGGGAGGG
>JALUZX010000080.1 GCA_027011425.1 Planctomycetota bacterium | reverse complement strand
CCTGGCCCGGGCGCGCTCCAGGCGGCGCTCCGCGTCGGCCTTGGCCTTCTCCTGGAGTTCCCGGGCCAGGGCGTCGGCCTTGGCCCGGGCCTCGGCCAGCATGGCCTCCTCCCTGGCCTTCCATTCCTCCAGCTTCTTCTGGATCTCGGCCCTGGCCTTCTCCGCCTCCTCCCGGGCCCGCTCGGCCTCCCTGGCGTCCTTCTGGACCTTCTGGTCCAGCGAATCCAGGGCCCGCGCAATGGGGCCGAAGACGAACTTGATCATCAGAGGGAGGGCGACGAGAAAGATCACCCAGGTCCAGAAGGCCGTGCCCCACTGGTGGGGATCCAGGGGATTGAACCCCCCGCCGGCGTGGCCCGCCGACTCCTGGAGCAACGCAAGCAGTCCCAGCACTTCCAGCCCCCTTTCACCAAGGGGTCCCCCCCGGGACCGGTCCCGGGGAAAGGACCGACTCTACTTGAGAGCGAGAAGCAGGGTCACCACCACGGCGAAGAGGGCGATCCCCTCGATAAGAGCCGAGAGGATCAGGGAACCGCCCCGGATGTCCGCGGCGGCCTCGGGCTGGCGCCCGATGCCCTCGTTGGCCGAAGCGCCGATCTTGCCGATTCCGATGCCCGCGCCGATCACGGCGATGCCCGCGCCGAAACCAGCGGCCAGGTGGGAGGCCAGGAAGGCCCCTGCTTCAAGGAGAAAGAGTCCCAGCATCTTTTTCCGCTCCTGTTTCTTTCCGTTTCTTGCTTGGTTTTTTTCTACACCGAAAATCCGCGCATTCTCCGCGGCTAGTGATCCGGATGCATGTACATGGAAGTAAATACGATCGTAAGGATCGTGAAGATGTAGGCCTGCAGCAGGGCCACGAAGGACTCCACGATCATGATGAAGACGGCGAAGGCCACAGACGGCGCGGCCAGGGCGTAGGCCATCTTCCCGATCATCCCCGCGAAGAAGAAGATGAGGCCGAGAAAGCTCAAGAGGGCCAGGTGGCCCCCCGTCATGTTGGCGAAGAGACGAATCATCAAGGCGAAGGCCTTGAAGAAGATCCCCACGAACTCGAGGAGGAACATGAGGGGGAAGAGCCAGGCCGGAAGCCCGTGGGGCACCAGGCTCTTGAAGAAGCCCAGGACGCCGTTCTCCCACATCCCGGCACCGAAGAAGAGGGCCAGGCTCGTGGCGGCCATGGCACCCGTCACATACAGAGAACCCGTGGCGGCCACGCCCGAGGGGACCAGGCCCAGCAGGTTCATGAAGGCGATGAAGAAGAAGAGGTAGAGGAAATAGGGCAAAAACTTCCGGCCATCCTCCCTGCCCATGATGGGATAGACCATCTCTTCCCGGATCCAGATCACCCATCCCCGAAAGATCCGGGCGAAGAAGCCCGGGCGCTCCAGGGACATCCGGGTCCGCAGGGCTCCGAAGATCAGGACCATGAGAACCAGGGCGAGAACCTGGAAGATCTGGAAGTTGAAGACCGGGATCCCGGCGACGCTCCCGATCTGGTGGGGCAGGATGTGGTGGAACAAGGACATGAAGATAGCCCCCCCCTCCTCCGCCCCGGCGGAGTGGGCCCCCGATGCGACTTGCGCCAGGAAAACCACTTACTCTTGCCCTCCTGATCGGGTGCTTGGGGTTTCCACCGTCTCGCGCCGCCCCGCGCGGGACGGGAAAGGGGCCTTCCGGCCCTTTCTCAGGAACCAGGTGTAGGTCCCGCCGCAGACCAGAGCCGTTCCCAGATACCCCAGTGCAAAACCCACCGGGTTATCCAGGAGGGGACTATATCGGGCAAGGATCGTCCCCCCTGCAAGGAAAAAAAGGTTGAGAAGGAAACCTCCCGCCAGGGCCGCCATGAAATGGGTGCCGCTCCGGTCCAGGGAGTGGAACTTCCACAGAAACACAATCAGGGCCACGGCGCCGGCGGCGGCCGCCCCTACAAGCAGGCACTTGCGCAGGCCCTCCCCGGGAGGCGCGAAGAGCCAGACTCCACCCAGGGCGAGGGCCCAGAGCCCCAGCCCGGCGGCCAGGGCGGGCGCCGGCCGCACGCCGTCCAGCTTTTCCGGGGATCCCGTCATGGAGGAGATTCCTTTCTTTCCTTCTTCAATCCCTCTTTTTTCTCCTCCTTTCCCCCCTTGGGAGGAAAAACGCTGTAATAGAGCTTCACGAATCCCGCCGCGGCCCCGAGAAAGATCCCCAGGATCATGAGAAAGGGGTAGGTTCCGGCCCACTTGTCCACCAGGTAGCCGAGAGCCCCGAAGGCCAGGAAAGTGAAGGCGAACTCGATCCCCAGGGAGGAATACCTTCCGAAGTCCACGACCCACGAGGGGGGCCTCCGTCCTGGCGCCTTCCGGGGGATCACGAAACCTCCGCTCCTTCTTCCGGGCGGTGATTATGGCCCCCCCTTCCCCTGGGGCCAACATTGGATAGGCTTGCCCCTTCTCTCTTGAAGGAATCATCCCAGGTAAACCAGAGGCAACCATGCAGGACATGAAGGACCTTACGCCCAGGAGGATCGTGGAACTCCTGGACGAACACATCGTGGGCCAGGACAAGGCCAAGCGGGCCGTGGCCGTGGCCCTCCGCAACCGCTGGCGCCGCCAGCAGCTCCCGCCGGAAGAGGCGGCGGAGATCTATCCCAAGAACATCCTGCTTGTGGGCCCCACGGGAGTGGGCAAGACGGAGATCTCCCGCAGGTTGGCCGCCCTGGCGAGGGCGCCCTTTCTCAAGGTCGAGGCCTCCCGCTTCTCCGAGGTGGGCTACCACGGAAGAGACGTGGAGAGCATGGTCCGGGACCTGGTGGAATCGGCCATCGCCATGGTCCGGCGGGAGGAAGGGGAGCGGGTGGCCCGGGAAGCCGCCGAAGCCGCCGAGGAGCGGATCTTCCGCGCCCTGGCCCGGGCCCGGGGCCTGGAGGAGGACGAGGAGGAAATGGAAGAGGAGGAAGGCGGACTCTCCTGGCAGGCCCAGCAGATGCAACTCTTCCAGACGGACAACAACGAATGGCTCACCCCGCCTCCCGGCCTGGAAGACACGCCCGGCCCGGAGGAGGACCCCGAGGCCAAGGCCCGCCGGAAGGAGGAGCGGGAGAAACTCCTCCAGGCCTTGCGGAAGGGCGAACTGGATGGAGAAGAGATCGAGATCCCCTTGGAGGACCGGAGCAAACCCACCCTGGACATCCAGTCCGGCCAGGGCACGGAGTCCATGGCCATCGACACACGGGCCCTCCAGGAACTCTGGGGCCGGGCCGTGGGGCCCCGGTATAAACTCCGGCGCCTGACCGTGAGGGAGGCCCGGGTCGCCTTGATCGAGGAGGAGACGGACAAGCTGATCGACAAGGACGGAATGATCCAGAAGGCCCTGGACCGGTGCGAGAACGACGGGATCATCTTTCTGGACGAGATCGACAAGATCGTGGGCGCCAACCCGGCGGAAGGCCCCGACGTCTCCCGCGAGGGAGTCCAGCGGGACCTGCTCCCCATCGTGGAGGGCGCCAGCGTCTTCACCAAGTACGGCTACGTCCGCACCGACCACATCCTCTTCATCGGGGCCGGCGCCTTTTCCACCTCCAAGCCCGCCGACCTGATCCCCGAACTCCAGGGGCGGTTTCCCGTGCGGGTGGCTCTCACCCCTCTTACCAAGGAGGACCTGGCACGGATCCTCACGGAGCCCAGGAACGCCCTCACCAGGCAATACGCCAGGCTGCTCTCCACCGAGGGCGTGGAGCTGGTATTTACGCAAGATGGCATTCAGACCCTGGCCGAGGTGGCGGCCAAGGCCAACTTCACCACCCAGGACATCGGCGCGAGAAGGCTCATGACCCTCCTGGAGAAACTCCTGGAGGACATCTCCTTCGAAGCCCCCGAGAAGTCCGGGACCAAGGTCGTGGTGGACCAGGCCTTCGTCACGGCCAGGCTCGGCGACGCCGGCGACGACGACGACCTCATGCCCTACAGGATCTGATGGTGGCGGCAAACAGGCGCATCGTCTACCCGGTTCTCCTTCTCCTGGCGGCGGCCCTCCTCTGGTGGGGCCAGAAGGAGGGTTGGCTCGAGGAAGGCCGATCCTCTTCTCCGCCTCCAAGACCGACTCCTCCCGCCTGGGGAACCACCGCCCCCCCGCCCCGGGAGGGC
>JALUZX010000079.1 GCA_027011425.1 Planctomycetota bacterium | reverse complement strand
GGAGACCGCCCCCTCGGACATCCCAAGCGCCCGGGCGGTCTCCTCGCCGCTCCAGCCCTCCACGGCCCGGAGATGAAGGACCGTCCGTTGCCGCAAGGGGAGGCGCTCCATGGCCTGTTCCACCCTTTCGAGTGCCTCCCGGGCCGTCACGCGCCGGAGAGGCTCCAGGTCCAGCTTGTCGGGGATGGATTCCGGAAGTGCGGATGCCCTTCGCCGGGGCCGGAAGCGGCGGGGCTCGGCGGCCAGCCGGAAGAGGATGCCCACGAGCCAGGCCCGGAAGGTGGTTTCCCCCCGGAACGAAGAAAGGCCCCTCCAGGCCTTGAGGAGCCCGAGCTGGAGGAGGTCCGCGCCGTCGGCCTCGCCCGCCAGGCGCCGGCAGAGGGCCAGGAGGCTCCCCAGCCAGGGCCGGACCAGCCTATCGAAGGCCTCCGGGTCGGCCGCCGGAAGGGGCGCGTTTCTTTCCGTCCCTTCCTCGGTCCGCTCTCTCTGGTGCGCCTCCATGCCTATCCAGACCCCTGGAACTCGCCTTTCGTTACCCTTGAATGGGATCCTTTTCCATTTTCCCACTCCAGGAGAGATCTCCCCAGCCCCCCGGTCCTTCGGATGCTTAGGGCTACCCGGAGACTTAGACTGCCCTTGAAGCCCCATCTCAAGGATCAGTGACGGTCACGACAAAAGTCCGGGACCTACGAATTCTCCCCCAAAATCACAACCTTCCCCCAGGTGGCGATGTCCTGTAGCCCCCGCCGGAACGAGGCCGGATCGGAGATCCGGACTCGCGACGTCGGGGGGCCAGCTCCGACGCACCCACCGCGTCACGAACTTGACAAGACTTTTGTCGCGACCATCGATCAGTGGTCGGGTAGCCCCGGGCGGTTACCCGCCCGGGGCCCCCACAGATCCGGACGTGCGCGACTAACGCATCCGGCTCCTCAAGCTAAGGATTCGCTGCGCGGCGGTAAATGGAGTGGATCGCGATCGGGGGGGGGAGAGGAAATTGAGCTAGAAGCTTATTGAACTTCTCCCAGGTGATTCGGGCTCGCTGAGAGCGTCGCCCGAGCCACTTCCGCCAGATTTTGATCACTTCATTCCTAAAGCGGGAGAGGGCTTTCGAATTGCCCGTAATCCCGTAGTAGGCAAAGTGCCCCCTCAGCTTGGCAGTCAAGGCCTTGTGCTGCTGGGAGACCCAGTCGTGGCGATGGATTCGACACCACTCTTTGATCTTCCAGAGTCCCCGGGTGAATCTGTCCTTCGCAGTCCTCCTTTTGATGACCCAACGTCCTTTCCGAGAGCGGGCCCAGTGATGGGTAAAGCCGAGCAAGTCGAAACTTGCCGGTTTTTCCGGTCCCTTCGGGGGGTTGGATCCCCTCTTGGAAGGCCTACGAAAGTCGACCAACCGGGTCTTTACGGGGTGGAGCGCCAGATTGTATTTGCCGAATCGCTCCGGCAAGAGGTCCAGCACCATTTGAGCATCCGCCTTCCGCGAGAAGACCAGGGTCGCGTCGTCCGCGAAGCGGACCAGGAAGGCCTTTCCCTTCAAGGTCGGTTTCACTTCGCTTTCAAACCACGCGTCCAGGACCTCATGCAGGTAGACGTTTGCCAGGATCGGGGAGATCACTCCTCCCTGTGGAGTTCCCTCCTCAGGGAAGAAGAGATTTCCCTCTTCCATGACCCCCGCATTCAGCCATTTGGCGACCAGTCTGAGGATCACTCCGTCACGCACCCGCTGGCGGAGAGTGTCCATGAGGATCCGTTTGTCCAGGGTGTCGAAGAACTTACGAATGTCGATCTCCAGCACCCACCCTCCACCCATGTCCATGAGCCCCTTCCAGAGAGCCTCGAGCGCCTTGTGCGCGGACCTCCCGGGACGAAATCCATAGGAGCCGTCCAGAAACTCTTGTTCATAGACTGCATCCAGGATCATCGTCACCGCCCTTTGCAGGACTTTGTCCTCAGTAGTCGGGATCCCCAGGGGCCGGGTTTCTTTGCCCTTCCCCTTGGGGATGTTGGTCCGGCGGACCGCGGGAGCACGGTAGGTGCCCGACTTCGCCCTTTCCAGCAGCCTTGGAAGGTAATAATCCAAGTTCATGCCGTATTCCTGCGCCGTCTGGCCATCTACTCCAGGTGCTCCACGCTTATTAGTCCGGCGGAAAGCCTCTTCGAGAAACTCGATGTCTATGTGGTGAGAGAGCGTGGTCAACGGAACTCCCGGCATTTCTCTCGCCAGTTCCGCTATCCGCTGCAGTTTCGTTGAGACGCTTCTTCTTGAGCCCGATGTCCCAGGCATCTTTCCCTCCAGCAGTTCCTTAACTCGGCGTCCCCTTCCCTCCACTGGGTTCCCTGGGGCAGGTTCCCCAGCTTCACAGGTAATATGAGGCGCTCCGACTCCTTGCCGTCCTTCCCACCCCGCTTTGGTCAACGCGAGGCGGTACCATCCCTAGTGCCCCTTGTTCGTTCCCACTCGGCGCCGGGCACGGGCACCGGGGGCCTGGAGAATTTGGTGACGGTCTCCGGGCCGCCTATTTTGTCGGTGGAGACGGCAAGGCCTCCAAGGTTCCTGGGGGACCCCGTTGTGGACATGCCCTGCTCCCGCGACCCCGGTGAGACCTCCACACCATCTTGCCATGTCAGTGTGTCGGTGCTGCCTTCCGCTAAAGGGACAGCGTCGGCTCTCACAAATCTTCTTTCGGGGCTCAATCACACGGCCTGCCCACTCGCTGTCTACGCTTCGCAGCCGGGGTCGCCCCCGGACCACGCAAGACTCGCTTCCGGCTGGTGGCTAGCCTTTGCCGGGCAGGATTGGTTACCTGCCGGGTCCCAACGAAAGGTTTCGACTACCAGAACGGCATGTCATCCTCCTTTCCCAAGCTTTCCTTGCACACCCCTTTTCAAGAAGAGGGGCGCCTCTTCCTCGATCGGTATCACAAGGCGCCGCGCGGGCTCCTCGTCCTTTTTGTTTTCGGGATTGGGAATTTCATTAATCTTACAAAATAGGGATTGACGAGCCTTTCCATTTTCTTTATTCTATGGGCCGTCATGGATGCGGACTGGAGATTGGCGGGGGCGCGATGAAAAGGGAAAGCCAGAGAGTTCTCTTTCCGGAAATTGGGGCGTCCTTCTTTTCCGGCGATAAAGAGAAGACGAACCATCCAGGATGGGGCGGTGCCAGGAAAGGAGCGGGAAAGAAGAAAAAACGGTGGCGCGAAGGCGCTCCTCACAGGCGCAGGGTCTCTCCCAGGCGATGGAGTTCCCATCACGTCACCCTCTCCTTGAAGAGGGACTGCCCCTTCCTGAGGACCAACCCCTCCTTCTTTTTCGCCCTCCAGGTCTTCCAGGAGGAAAAGAAAAGACCCGGCTTTCGCCTGCTCGCCTGGACCCTCCAGAGAAACCACCTTCACATGATCGTGGAGGTCGCCTCCCCGGAGGCCCTCTCCCGATCCATCCAGGGCATCCAGGTCCGCCTGGCCCGGGGGTGGAACCGGATCTGGAAGAGGAAGGGACGGGTCTTCGCCGGGCGGTTCCACTCGAGGATGGTGCAAAGCCCATGGGACGCCCGGAGGGTTCTGGCCTACGTTCTCAAGAACCACCTGCGCCATGGCGTGAGGATTCCCTGGCCCATCGATCCGGGGAGTTCGGGGCTTTGGACCGACGTCTGGCTGGAGCGGGAGACCTGGGCCCGGGCGAAAAGAGAATTCAAGGTGGAAGAGGACCTGCCTCCTATTGTTCCGCCCGTGACGGAGACGATGAAAGAGGCCTTTCTTCCCGGGTCGTTGAGCCTTTACGGCCGGCCCAGGGGGTATTTCCGGGACGAATTCTTTGGCCGGAGGGCGGCGGAGAAACCGGGAATGGCGGTCACGCAGAAATCTCTCTTTTCTTGAGAGACTCCAGCCTGGAACTCGTTTTTTCCGCGGGAATCAGAGGGAGGAAAACAAAGGAGCACCCCCAAAGGAAATCGCCGGCCAAAGGTCCGGCCGGGCTTTGCCCGGCCTTTTTCCTACCCCGGCGGAACCAGAAAAAAAGGGTCTTCCGCGGAATCTGTGGGTCGAAGAGACGTGGAAAGGGTCCCACTGTCAGCCTTCAGCCGGGATCGGCGGGCTCGGCGCCGGCTGGGGCCCGCCCCGCCTC
>JALUZX010000078.1 GCA_027011425.1 Planctomycetota bacterium | reverse complement strand
GCTGCAACCTGGGGTGCACAGGGGGAGGGTGCGGGGTCACGGTGATCGCCGTGAACCAGCAATTGATTATGACCTTCAACCGGAGCGTGGACCCCTCCTCGGTGAACACTTCCACCTTCTCCATCAAGACCAGCACAGGAAAACGGCCCTCGGGAGAGTTTCAGGTCCGGGACAATGTGGTGGTCTTCACTCCTTCGGTGGTCGTGAGTTCCAACAAGACGTCCTTCGGCTTCGAGCGTGGTGAGACCTACACCCTCCACCTCCCGGGACAGGACGAAGGGGGCGACACCATCCGGTCTTCCAACGGGTTCAAGCTCTACAAGGGCCTGCTTTGCAATCTCACCGCCTCCCAGGGGGTGATCGATCCCAACAACGCTCCTCCCGAGGCCAGGCTGGTGGTGCCAAAAAAGACAAAAGACGTGGAGCCTGACACGTTGATCGTCCTGGAGTTCTCCGAACTCCTCGCTATGAACACCGTGACCAATCCCACGGCTGTGGACGTCTACGTGAGCATGGGCGGCGGGATTCCCACGCTGGTCCAGTCCAAGCGCTTCGCCCAGGCCGACCCGGTCTCCCAGAAGGTGCAACTCACCCTCAAGCCGACGATCCTTCTTCCTTCCAATTCTATGGTGGAGGTGAGGGTCAAAGGCGAGATCCGGGACCTGGCAGGCAAGCCGGCCAAGGCCCAGACCTTCACTTTCCAGGTGAAGGACATGGGGGCCGCCATGGTGGAGATGGCGGAGGATTTCAAGTCCACCAAAATGCTTGACCCGGACGCCTCGGGCGCCAAGTGGGGCCCCACCAACCTGGCCCCCGGCGCCGTCGGGGGGAGCGGCATCCTGGGCCCCTTCGACAAGAACATGTTCGTCGGCGTGGAGCCCAGGGGCGGGATTCTGGAGATCAACACCAATGCCATGACCGTCAAGGGTGAATACACCCTGACGGGGCAGCCCATCACCGTGACGGACGGCGTTTTCCAGTTCGAGACCTTCATCGTCCCCAAGGGACTCACCATCCGGTTCAAGGGTTCCAACGTGCCCAAGATCCTGGTCCGCGGTTTGGCCCAGATCGACGGGAAGATCGAGGTCAACGGGGGGGACGCCCCCGTGCAGAACGGAAACAGCGTCCTTCCCGGCAGGGGAGGCCTCTCCAACTGCGGAGGGGGAGCCGGAGGAAGGGGAGGAACAAAGAAGGGGAACGGCCAGGACGGATCCCCCGTGGCCTTCCCCAAAGGTTCGCCCCGTTACAACTCGGCGGCGGCCAAGGCCTCGGCCGGAAAGGGAAGCCCCGTCTTCCCCGCCTCGGTTGCCCAGGTCACTTACAACGGTTTCGGCGGCTGGGTATCCGCCCAGATCGCGGCCGGGGGATCGGGGGGGAGCAACTTCACCCAGGGGACCAAGGGCTATGGAATGCTTACGGGGTCCTTCAACAAGAAGTTCCTGAAGACCGACGTTCCTCCCGACAACAACCCTGGACCGGCCTTCCCCTACCTGCCGAGATTGTCCAACGTCTCCAGCGTGCTCCAGTTCCTTGCCGGCGGTTCCGGGGGCGGAGGGGGCGGATCCTCTCCGGTGGGAAGCATGAAGACCGCCCTCGATTGGCACTCTGGCCAGGGTGGAGGCGCCGGAGGTGGAGCCCTTCTCTTGCGGTGTGGTGGAAACATTGTCATCGGCCAGACCGGGGTCCTCGAGGCGGCGGGAGGGAATTCCCCCAACCCCCAGGCGGCCCAGAAGGCCGTGCCCGGTGGAGGAGGTTCGGGAGGAAACATCCTCTTCCAGCTCGGCGGAAGGTTCTTCTCCCAGGGCAAAGTCTGGGCCCCCGGCGGAACGGGGGGCACCTACTACGAAATGGTTTTCTACGGGGGCGGAACCAAGTCCATGGGCGGCAGGGGCGGCTATGGATACCTCCGCGTGGAAGGGCTCATCAAGCCCCAGGTGGGGGAACTGTCGGGCTTCCTGCCCGCCCCCACGAAGGACAACGTGGGAGAACTCCGGGACAGTGATTCCGTCACGGGCGTCCGGTCTCTCTTCTACCAGACAAGGCGGTTGATGCCCTTCTTCGACCACTACGAGATCCAGGCGGAGGTGAACGGGAAGCCCCGGGTCTACTCGGATGATCCCCGCAAAGGGATTCTCGCCCGTTTCGACCCGGGCAAGGGGACGCCGGTTGCCATCTTCCTCCAGGGCGCCCAGGTGGACAGCCAGGGGCTTCCCATCTCCGGAACCAAGACCAAGTGGGTCACCCGGTGCGCGGATTTGAACGAACTGAAAAACTGGTTCGGCGGAAAACCCACGGCCCGTCCCACGTCGGTGCGATGGATTTTGCTCTTCGACAGGTCCGTCGTCCCCTCGCCGGGAAAGGTGGTGGTCAAGAAGATCACTGTCTTCGCCCGCGGGTAAAGAAAGGGCCGGCGGAAAGAGTGGATATGTTTGACGAGAAAAATGGTTACGTCCTTCCTCCCGGCGGGATCCTTCGGGGCCGGGAGAGCGTTCAGGGCGGTTGGAAATGAATCGGGGGACGCAGTGAAGCTTCTTCCTGGAACGATCGGTTTGGCTTTCCTTCTTGCCGCGGCTTTCGGTTGCAGCGGCGGTTCCTCCGGGGGTGGGGGCGCAACCCCTCTTTCCAAGGTTTGCGGTGGGGCTAATTCCTTTTGCGTTGCTTCCTGCAACCTGGGTTGCACGGCCACGGGATGCACGATGACGGACATCTCCGTCAACCAGATGTTGATCTTCCGGTTCAACACGGAAGTCGATCCTTCCTCGGTGAACCCGGACACCTTCTCCATCAAGACCGCCGAGGGCGTCTCCCCCACGGGCAAGTACGTGGTCAACGGGTCCACGGTCTTCTTCGTCCCCGAGATCCGCGAGGTGGGGAACCAGACCTTCTTCGGGTTCACCAAGGGCGCCACCTATACCATCTACCTTCCGGCAGGTTCCTCGGCCACGCGATCTCTTCTCTCCACGGGCGGGATCGCCCTCCAACGGCCCATCGCCTGCACCGTGCGGGTGAGCAAGGACGTGATCGACCTGGACGGGAAACCCCCCGAGGCCCGGATGGTGGTCCCCTCCAAGACCACCGGCGTGGACAACCGGACCCAGATCGTCCTGGAATTCTCGGAATACATCATTCCCAGCACGGCCTTGAACAACGATGCCGTGCGGATCGTGGTCTATCAGAAGGACCCGGCCACGGGCATGCAGGTCCCTGCAAAGAGGGATGTCCAGGTTGACCAGCTCAAGAACTGGGCCCAGCTCACCCTGACTCCCAAAGTGGTCCTGCCCGGGGATATTAATGTCATGGTCACCCTCAACGCCGTGATCCGCGACCTTTCGGGGAAGACCATTCGTCCCAGGAGCTTCTACTTCCGGACCGCCAAGACCCAGGTCCAGCCCGAGGCCATCGCCGAGACCTTCGACAACACCAACATGATGGACCATGCCCGCACCGGGGCCGTCTGGGACAACGGGTTCCTCCAGGCGGGGAAGATCGGCGGGTCCGGGATCCTCGGTGATTTCGACTACCGGATCGGATCCAAGAAGGTCGGGAATGTCTACGTCTTCGACACGGACGATACCACCATCCCCGCTTCCGTGGCCTTGGACGGGCAGGAACACCAGGTCTCCGACGGCGTTTTCGAGTTTGCGAATTTCCACGTTCCGGCGGGGATCACCGTCAGGTTCGAGGGAACCCACCCGGTGAAGATTTTCGTTCGCGGCGACATCAATATCGAGGGGACCCTGGACGTGAGCGGCCACACCCCTACGGAGGTGGCCAGGTGGAACAGCCTTGTGGAAGCCGGCGCCCCCGGCGGCAAGGGCGGACCCGGCGGGGCCGCGGGCGGTGAAGGCGGGAGCGAGCCGGGCAAGGGAACCCCCGAGGGGAAGAACGGGCGGGACATGCTGGTACCACCCGGGCACCCCAAGAAGGGGCAGGAAGTCGGAACGGGCGGCAAGGGAAGCGCCGAGAACCCGCCCAAGCTCGATCCCAAGAAGGTGACCCTGGATTACTACACGGTTTTCTGTGTTCAGCTCTCTTTCCCCGCAGGCGGGGGCGGTTCGGCCACGCCCGGGGGCCTGGGAAAGCTTATCCAGAATCCCAAGTTCAAGCCCAAGCACGGCGAGCCCGTGACGGCATC
>JALUZX010000077.1 GCA_027011425.1 Planctomycetota bacterium | reverse complement strand
GCGCAACGCGGAGCGCAGGTTCGCCGCAGGGAAGGGAAAGGAGGAGGAGGCGCGCCTGGGCCTGGAGCGGCTCGCCGGGCTCCTGGGGCTGGCCCGGAGGCCCCGGCTGGTGCACTGCTACGACGTCTCCCACACCCAAGGCGTTTTCATCACGGGTTCCCGGGTGGCTTTTTTGGAGGGCCGGCCCGCCAAGGAGCGCTACAGGAGATTCAAGGTCGCCGGAATGGAGGAACAGGACGATTTCGCGGCCTTGTCCCAGACGGTGCTCCGCTCCCTCTCCAGGGCCCTCCGGGAGGAGGGAGGGCTCCCCGACCTGGTTGTCCTCGACGGAGGCGCCCCCCAGGTGAGGGCCGTGGGCAAGGCCCTGGAGGCGGCGGGACTGGGGGCGGTGCCCCTGGTGGGCATCGCCAAGGCCAGGCCGGCCCGGAAGATCAAGGGGCGGTTCCATGGTCCCGTCCCGGAGAGGCTCGTCCTACCGGGGAGGGAGGGGCTCTACCTTCTCAGGGAAGGCGCGCCGGAATCGAAGCTTCTGGCCAGGATGAGGGACGAGGCCCACAGGTTCGCGGTTTCCTATCACCGGAAACTCCGGGGGAAGTCCGCCTCGGTGCTGGATTCTGTTCCCGGCCTGGGCCCGGCCCGGAAGAAACTTCTTCTCCGGACTTTCGGAAGCCTTCAGGCCGTCAAGGAGGCCGCCCTGGAGGATCTTCTCGGCCTCAGGGGCTTGCCCGAGAACGTGGCCCGGGCCCTCTGGGAGCGTCTCCACGGTTGAGGGGGAGTCGCGGGACGACCGTCGGGGCGGCGCGAAGCGCCGCCCCGACGGTCGTCCTCTACGGGAGGGCTTTCAGGTATTTCCGCTCGATTTCGGTGATCTTGGCCACCTTGGGGGCGGAACGTCCCCCGGCGAATTCCGAGAGGAGCCAGGCCCTCAGAACGGTCCGGGCCGATTCGGGCCCGATGACCCGGGCCCCCATGGTGAGGACCTGGGCGTCGTTGCTCTTTCGCGCCCTCTCGGCGGAGTAGACATTGTGGCACGTGGCGGCCCGGATCCCGGGGATCTTGTTGGCCGTGATGGCCATGCCCAGCCCGGTTCCGCAGACCAGGATTCCTCTCTCGAAATCCCCCCGTGCCACCGCCTCGGCCACGGCGGCGGCGATGAGGGGATAGTGGGTGGTCTCCCCTTCCCCGACCCCAAGGTCATGAACCTCCACCTCCACGTCCTCTTGTTCGAGAAGGAAAGTCTTCAGGTTCTCTTTGAGCGGATATCCCGCGTCGTCGCTTCCGATGGCGATCTTCATGATTTCTTCCCTCGGCCGAATCCCGGCCCATCCATGGACGTCGTCTGTGCAGGGGGTCACTCTTCGGGGGGACTTCCGGCCTTTCCTTCCAATGTGTCCCTGATTTTCCGGAGCAAGGTCTCCCCGTCGAAGGGCTTGATGAGGATGTCCGTTTCGCCTTCCAGTTCCATACCTCCTTCGCCCGCGCGGGAGGGATAACCGCTCATAAGGAGGATGGACAGTTCCGGGGCGCGCGCCCGGAGTTCCTTGGCCAGGGCGGCTCCCCCCATGCCGGGCATGACCATGTCCAGAAGGGCCATGTTCACTTCGTTCCGGCCTTCGAGGAAGAGGCGGAGAGCCTTTTCTCCGTCCTCCGCTTGGATCACCGAGTATCCCGCCGTCTCCAGGACGCGGGACACCAGCTCCCGCACGGCCGGGTCGTCCTCGGCGAGAAGGATGGTCTCCTTTCCCCCCGGAACGGGCCCCTGGAGCTTTGTCCCGACCGCCGCGGCGGGACGTTCCACGATGGGCAGGTAGACCTTGAAGGTGGATCCCTTGCCCACTTCGCTGTAGGCGTGGACCATGCCCCCGTGCTGTTCCACGATCCCGTAGACCGTGGCCAGCCCCAGGCCGGTTCCTTTCCCCACTTCCTTGGTGGAGAAGAAGGGCTCGAATACGTGTTCCAGGATCTCCGGAGGCATGCCCTTTCCCGTATCGGTTACGGAAAGGAGGAGGTAACGGCCCTGCCTGGCCCAGGGATGGTTCCTGGAAAAATCCCCGTTGATCACCACGTTTTCGGTCTCGATGGTGATCTTGCCCCCCTCCGGCATGGCGTCCTTGGCGTTGAGGACGAGGTTCATGATGACCTGTTCCATCTGGACCGGGTCGCCGTGGACCGTGCCCGGCGCGTGGGCCGGGATGAAATCGATTTCGATGTTTCCCGGGATCAGGCGGCGGAGCATGAGGAGGAGGTTCTCGATGACCTGATTCAAATCCAAGTCCGTGGGACGCAGGACCTGGCGGCGGCTGAATGCGAGAAGCTGCCGGGTGAGTTCGCCCGCCCGGAGAGCGGCCTTCTTGGCTTCTTCCAGGAAAGTCCTGCGCCTTTCCTGGTCGGCCAGGAGGGCCATGTCCAGGTTTCCCAGGATGGCAAGGAGGAGGTTGTTGAAGTCGTGGGCGATCCCTCCCGCCAGGGTCCCCACAGCTTCCAGCCGCTGGGCCTGGCGGAGGCGTTCTTCCAAGGCGAGTTCCTTGGTCACGTCCCGGGAAGCCTTGGCGAATCCAAGGAGGTTCCCCTCCTTGTCCTTGAAGGGGGAGATGACGGCCTCCTCGTAGAAGAGTTTCCCGTCCTTCCGCCGATTCTTGAACCTTCCTTTCCAGGTCTTTCCCGAGAGAATGGTGCTCCACAACTCCTCGTAGAAGGCCTGGTCCTGGAACCCGCTCTTGACGAGGCGAAAGGTCTTTCCCGCGGCTTCCGCCTTGGAGTATCCCGTCACTTTCTCGAAGGCCTGGTTCACATACAGGATCACGCCTTCCGTGTCGGTGAGGGCCAGGATCTCGCCGCTCTGTTCCAGGGCCTTGAGAAGCCTGTCACGGGTTTCCTCGGCCTTCTTCTTCTCCGTGACGTCCTTGACGTGTTCGATCACACCGATGATCCGGCCCTCATCGTCCCTGAGAGGATAGGCGGAGAGTTCCATCCAGCCCGTGTTTCCTTCCATGAAGGGGTAGGGCACCACCTTGCACTGGGGCCGGCCCGTCTCCATGGCCTTCACCGTGGGGCACCAGGGGCACACGCTGGAGCGCCCCTGGTAGACTTCGAAGCACTTTTTCCCGGGAAGGGGCCCGCGGAAGCCGTACATCTTTTCCATCCAGCCGTTCACCCGGAGGATGGTCAGGTTCTTGTCCAGGACGCTGATCCCGTCCTGGATGGCATCGAATACGTCTTCAAGGAATTTCTCGTTCTCCCTGGTCTTCCGCCGGGCTTCCTCCCAGGGACGGAGGTCGTGCGCCACGGAGAGCAGGATCTTCTCCTCTTCCCCGGAAACCACGCTGGAATGGACCTCCACGGGGATCTCCTCCCCGGAACGGGAAATCATCACGGACTCGAAGGTATGGTGCCCCTCCTCCAGGATCCTGCCGACCACCTCCCCCGCCCCGGATTTTCTTTCGGGGCGGAGGAAATCCATGACAGTCTTGCCCAGGATCTCCCCTCTTTCGTATCCCAATACCCGGCAGGCGGCCGGATTCACGTCCAGGATGGGGCCCGGCAGTCCCTCTTCCGTGACAGGATGGACGAAGATCATGTCCTCCGTGTCCTGAAAGAAGGTCTTCTGCCAGGGGACTTCCCCCTGGGGCCCTTGGTCCTTCTTCGATCTCCCGGGGGGGGACATGGGGGAACTCCTTTCTTCAAATCTTCAAATCATGGAGAGCAGGGCCTCCGCTACCTTTCCCGGGTCCAGGTAGGGCCTGGAAGCGGGCGTGACCAAGGGGAGGTCTACGGGTTCGACCCCGAGCCCGCGGATCGCTTCGGTTTCCACATCTTCACCGTAGTCCCCGCTGGAGAGATCCAGCAGGACCATGTCCAGGGCCCTTTGCCGGGGGGCGTTCTCTCCCGGGGATTCTTTCTTGATGGAGCGGACCAGTTTTTCCACCGCTTCCGCGACGGTGAGCCCTTTCTCCTCGGGATCCCCTCCCGTGTTGGGGATATAGACCTTGGGGGAAGGGTTCTCCATGACGGCCCGGCCCACCCCCTGGACCAGGAGATGGGCGAGAAGGCTGGTGTAGAAGCTGCCCATGGGGAAGCAGACGAGTTCGGCTTCCCGGATGAGGCGGGCCGTGCCCTCGGAAAGTGTCGGCACGGCGGGCTGAAGTTCGTGGAGACTTTCGGA
>JALUZX010000076.1 GCA_027011425.1 Planctomycetota bacterium | reverse complement strand
GCTTCCCGCCTCCCCCCGCTCCTCTCGGGGAACTTGACACCTTCCTCATTTCCGCTAATCTACTTTTTTCTCTTCCAGTATTGTCAAGGGGGGGAAAAGCTGATGCGGGGAAAAACCAAAGCACAACTCTTCCTTTCTGGTATTCTGCTTCTCCTTTTCGGTGCGGCCCTATACATCTCGAACGGCCCCCGTACTCCGGCGCCGGAGGAATCCAGCGGGAGGAAAACCGGCGCCGGACGCCCATCCGGAGTCGCGCCGCTTCAAAACCCAAAAGGCCTTACCCACCCGTCCGCTTCCGGCCGTGAGCCCGGCCCGAGAAGACCTCTGTTGAATCCCGAAAGCGGGAAAAAGCCCGGAGAAAAGGGGTGGAAGGTGATCGTCGTGGACGAGAGGACCGGAGAGCCCGTCCCCTTCGCCGATATCTTTCTCTTAGATTCCCCCTCGAATTTTTTCTTGCATTCCTTCAGACCGCTCCCGGGGGAAATAAAGGGAATGAATGGATGGGAGCCTCCCGAGGACGACGTCCTCGAAAAAAGGAGCACCGGCATCGGAGGCGCCGCATGGATCCATCCCCCGGACCCGCCCACGGGCTGCGCCGTTTTGGCAAAAAGAGGCGGACTCCTGGGATTTTTGAAAATCCCCGAAAATGCTTCCCCTCCCCTGAAAATCGCAATCTCTCCCCCGCCGGAAATCCAGGTACAGGTGGTGGATCCCCTTGGAAGGCCCGTCCCGGGCGTTCCCGTCGGGATGACCTTCCTCCCGGGCCCCTTCCGCTTCCCCCTGTTTCGCGCCCTTACCAAGGGCCCCACCGGGACCGCCGAATTCCCTCTTCAAACCCCTTCCCTGGTGTATACCTTCCTTCGGGGGGAACCTAAGGTGTCCCTCCTGGTTCCCATGAAAAAACCCGTGGTGAAAAGACTCGGCCCCCGGGCGGGCCGGGGAAAACCCGTCGTCCTCGAACTCCCGCCGACGGGGAAGGTCCTGGTCGAAATCGAGGGCCCGGGAGGGTTCGCCCCCAAGGGGGACACCCTGGTGGTCTTGAACCGGGAAGAGGAAGGCGAAACAGGAGAGAATGAAGACCAACACATGATCCTGAGTCTCCTTGGAAGAGGACAGCTTCATTCGGCGAAGAAAGGAAAGGCCCTCTTTCCCTTCGTCGGGCTTGGCCTGAATCTCCGTGTCTTTGCGCTCCAGGACCGGGATTCCGCCTCCTTGGGGCGGAGTGGGAAGAAAAGACCCCTCATCGGCGCCCTTCTCGCCCCAGGCCCCACCCTTCCGGGGGAGACCAAGGTATTCCACCTTCTCTTGGAGCCGGGCGACCAGGGCTCCTTCCTGAAGGGACGACTCCTCCTCCCCTCCGGGAAACCAGCCTCGAAATGCCAGGTGCTCTGGGAAGGGGCCGCGCGGGAAGAAATCGTGCGCCACCCCTCGTCCTCTTCTTCTTTTTTTGCCAGATCGGTTTGGACCGATTCCAAGGGGCGCTTCACCTTGGACCTTCCAAAAGAATTCCCAAGACGAAATCCCTCCCAGTTGGCCTTCTACATACCCTCCGAACACCTGGAGGCATCGATCCCCCTTCCACCTTTCCTCCCTCCCGGGACAACCGAACTGGGAGACATCCGACTCAGGGCCCAGCGTGTGCTCGCCGAAGGTAAAGTCCAGGATCCCCAAGGAAAGCCCCTGGAAGGGGTGGAATTGAACCTTTTCCCTCCGGAAACCCAGCCTCCCGGATCCTCCCCAAGGGAACACTTCTTCCTCTCCTCGGAGTCGGGAAAAAGCGGGGAGTTCCGCATCTACGGCAGCCTTTCCTTCCGGAAGTACCGCCTTCGCGCATGGAAGGACGGCTGGTTCCAGGACAAGGAGAAGACGATCTTTCCCGGGGCAAAAAATGTAAAGATCGTCCTCCGCAAAGGAGGCTCCGCAGCCGCCTCCTTTCTCCTGGACAAGGGGGTTTCCCTCCAAGGCGCGCGCGTCTTCCTGGAGAAGGAAGCAGAGAGCCGCCGCCGCTTCGACCCTCTTTGGAAAGGCAACCATGTCTCCTGGAAGGGCCTACCGGGAGGAAGGATGACTTTGAAAGTCCTTCTCCCGGCAAGTCCCTTCCCCATCCTGGAAATCCCGGGAATCTCCGTCGAATGGGGAAAGAGAACCAGCGATCCGCGCCTGGAGAAAATCGACCTTCGAGGAAAGATCCAGGTCCTGGATCGAGTGCTGGGAGAAGACGGGAACCCGCTCCAATTCTATACGGTTGGCTGGGGAAGAGACTTCAAGAAACAAATCACCGTCATGGGCGTGCCTTTCTATTTTCCCAGCGGAGAAGTTCCTCGAATCAAGGTTTCCGCCCCAGGCTACCGCCCCAAGGTCCTGACCCTCACGGGAATCCACAACGAGGTGACCCTGAAAAAAGAGTAACGTGTAGAGTTCACTACTTCAGCGGGGACCACTCGCCGTAGCGCTCGACCAGGATGTCGGAACGACCTTTCGTTCGGGCGGCGGTCTGGGAGTTGTATTCCCACTTCAGGATCCGGCTCAGGCCCCCGCCCAGGGTGGTGACCAGGTAGCGGTCGGCCCTGACGCAGAGTCTCTCGGCGAAGACGCCCCGAAGGGGCGAATCGGCGGCCTGGACGTCCCAGTCCACCCACCCGAAGGGGGGAAGGTAGACCTGGGCCCACCTGTGGAAGACGTCGTCGAAGGATCCGTCCTCGCCGCGGACCACCACGGACCCGGCGAACCGGGCGGGAAGGCCCGCCTCGCGGCAGAGCGCGATGAAGGCGAAGGTATACTCCGAGCAGGATCCGGACCCCCGCTTCAGGACCACCGGCGCGGGCTCCCATCCCCCCGAGAGTTCGTAGCTCGTCCGCTCCCCCACGGCCCGGGCCAGCTTGCGGGCGATCCACCAGGGGTTCTTCTCGGAGCCCACCGTGTCCCGGGCGAGCTTCTTCAAAAAAGGATCGGAGAGCTGGAACTTGTTTCCGTCGGCCAGGTATTTCTCCCGAACCGCCTTTGGGACCGCCTCCAGGCCCCGGACCTGGTCCGGGTAGATGCAGCGCCTGAGATTCCACAGCTCCAGGTCCACCTCCATCCGGGCCTCCACGCTCTTTCCCGGGGCCACCTTGGCGAAATCGAAGCGGGCGAACTTGTTCCCCCACTCGTCGGTCTCGAAGCCCGCCGGCGCCGGCGTCCACCGGATGGAAGAGAGAAACCTCTGGCGCACGTCCTCTCTCGGAACGGCGATCCAGGCGGTGAGTCTCTCCGCGGCCCGGTCCCCCCGGTTGTGCTGGATCACCCTGTAGCAGAGGTGGACCTTTCGCGGCCCCCAAGTCCAGGCCGGATGTTCCCCCCGGGTCCGGACCTGGTAGACCTTCCGGTCCTGGTAATCCAGGACATAGAGGAAGCCCTCCCGGAAAGAGAGGCCCGACACCCTGGGCCCCGGAGCGGGGAAGGCGAAGATCACCTCCCCCGAGCGGGGCTCGACGAGATAGATCTTGTCCGCCCCCCTGTCGCCGGACCAGAGGTAGGTCCCGTCGAAGGCCAGGCCGGAAACAGACTTGGAGGGGGGAGGGGACTTCCGGAGGACCGACCCGTCCACCGGATCCACCCGGACCAGAGTCCGGCGCCTGGTCCCCACCCAGAGAGCCTTCCCGTCCCAGGCCAGGGACCTGAGGTCGTCCACGGGCGAGGGAATGACCCGGTCCACGAGGCCCGTGGAAGGGTCCAGCCTGTAGAGGTGGTCGTCGGAACTCTCGGGGAAGTCCGAGCCCACCCAAAGCCTTCCCTCCCCGTCCCTGGCCAGCCCGAAGGGCTGGAGGCACGGAGCCTCCAGGGCGGCCAGGACCTTCCCGGTCTTCCGGTCCACCTGGAAGATCTTCCCCTGAATCCGGTCCAGGACCCAGTAAGTGTGCTCCTCCATCACCAGGCCCGTGGGTCCCTGGGCGGGAACGGCGAAAGAACCCGCCACCTGGCCGGGGTGGGTCCCTGCCGAAAGAGGAGGAAGAAGAAGGCCCCAAAAAAAAGCAAGAAACAGGATCGCTCGGGACATGACGCACCTCCAAGGAAGCAACTAAGGTTAGAATCACCAAAAGACAGGGTCCACCACACAATGCGATGAATCCCAGATCTCTCATCCTCACTGTCCTGCTCCTAGCGGCCCCGCGCCTCCTCCCCC
>JALUZX010000075.1 GCA_027011425.1 Planctomycetota bacterium | reverse complement strand
CCCTTGCGGGTCCGGGCGTTGGCCTGGGTCTGCTGGCCGCGCACGGGAAGTCCCCGCCTGTGGCGGATCCCCCGGTAGCACCCAATCTCCTTGAGCCGGTTGATATTCTGGGTGATCTGCCGCCTGAGCTGGCCTTCCACCACGTAGTTCCGCTCGATCTCGTTGTTGATCCGGGCCACCTCTTCCTCGGAAAGGTCCCTGCCCTTCACGTTCGGTTCGATCCCGACCTTCTCCAGGATCTTCCGGGACAAGGTCGGCCCGATCCCGAAGATATAGGTCAAGCCGACCCATACGGCCTTCTCGTTCGGGATGTCCACTCCAGCGATTCGCGGCATCTTGTTCTGAACTCCTTGTTTGCGCCTTCCCGGGAAAGACCTACTTGCCCTGGCGCTGCTTGTGCCTGGGATTGGTGCAGATCACCCGCACCACGCCGTGGCGCTTGATGATCTTGCAGTTCTCACAGATTCTCTTGACGGATGAACGAACCTTCACGACTACCCCCTGTAGACGATCCGCCCCTTGGTCAGGTCATAGGGCGACATCTGCACGGTGACCTTGTCCCCGGGAAGGATCCGGATGAAGTGCATCCGCATCTTCCCCGAGACGTGGGCGATGATCTCATGGCCCCCCTCGATGACGACCCGGAAGGTGGCGTTGGGCAACGCCTCCTTCACGATCGCTTCCACTTCGATTGGTTCTTCTTTGGCCATTGGATCAGGAAAGGGAAAAAAGGGCCTTCAAGGAAGAAAAGACCTCCTCTTCCGAGGGGGACGCGTCCACCTCGCGAAGAAGGCCTTTCTCCCGGTAATACTCCACCAGCGGCCTGGTCTGCTCCTGGTAGACCGCCAACCTTTTACGCACCACCTCTTCCCTGTCGTCGGGACGCACCACGAGGGCGGCGGACCCGCAACGGTCGCAGATCCCCTCCCGGGCGGGCGGGTGGAACTCTTTATGATAAACCGCTCCGCAGGCCTGGCAAGTGATCCTCCCCGAAAGGCGCCGGACCAGGGCATCCTGGGGAACTTGAAAAGAGACCACGTCTTTTAACGGGAGCCCCAGCTTCTCCAGGATCCGGTCCAGGGCGCCTGCCTGGGGGAGGGTCCGGGGAAAACCGTCCAGGATGTAGGACCCAGCCCCGCCGGAGAGTTTCTCGGCGATGAGGTCCACCATGAGCCCGTCGGGCACGAGGGTCCCGGCATCCATGTAGGTCTTGGCCTTCTTCCCCAGTTCGGTGCCTTCCGCCACGGCCTGGCGCAGCATATCTCCCGTGGAGAGGTGGAGGACCCCCGTGGCCAGGGCCAGGCGCTTGGCCTGGGTGCCCTTGCCGGCACCCGGAGGACCGAGGAAGACGGCCCGGATGTCCCCCTTGCCGCTCACGAGCGCCTCCTCCCCCACCCGGCCCCGCCGGTGTCTCCTTTGAAGAACCCGTCGTAGTTCCTCATGACCAGCATGGCGTTCAGCTTCTCGATGAAGTCCAGGGCAACCTCCACCACGATCAGCACCGACGTGCCGCCCATGAAGAGGGCGATGGCATAGGGCACATTGAGAGAGTCCGTCACAAGCGAAGGCAGAAAGGCGATGGCCGCCAGAAAGACCGACCCCGCCAGGGTGAGCCTGTTCATGACCCCTTCGAGAAACTCCGCCGTCCGATGCCCCGGCCGGATCCCGGGGATGAAGGAACCGTATTCCTTCAGGTTGTTGGCGATCTCCTTGGGCTGGAACATGAGGCTGTTCCAGAAGAAGGAGAAGAAGACGATCATCCCGCAGTAGAAGAACCAGTACCACCAACCTCTGCTTTGGCCGAAGGCGTCGGAAAGCCAGATGAACCGGGAGTCCACCCTGGCGAGAACCTTCCCCAGCATGTTGGGGATGACCGTAAGGGCCGAGGCGAAGATGATGGGCATCACCCCCGCCTGGTTCACTTTGATGGGAAGGAAGTGCCTCTGGCCGCCGTAGACCTTCCGGCCCCGGGTCAGCTTGGCCTGCTGGATGGGGATCCGCCGCTGGGCCTTGGTGATGTAGACGATCACGTACACCGTCACCGCCCAGGCCAATGCGAAGAGAAGCAGCGTCTTGATCTTCTCGTCCTGGGAGAGGCCCTGGGAACCCCAGTAGCGAAGGATGTAGGAAGGCATCCTTGCGATGATGCCGGCCATGATGATGAGAGAGACCCCGTTGCCCACGCCGTACTCGGTGATCTGCTCGCCCAGCCACATGATGAAGATGGACCCGGCCGTGAAAGCCGTGATGGCCACCAGGGAATACCCCAAGGTGATCCCGCCGGGGACGAGCTTGGGGTTATTGAGAACCCCGTAGAGAACGAAGTAGGCCTGGACCACACAGATGGGGACCGTGGCGTAACGGGTGTATTGGTTGATCTTCTTCTGTCCCGCAGCGCCCTCTTTGGAAAGCGCTTCCAGGCTGGGGACCACTTTCACAAGCAGGGAGAAGATGATGCTCGAGGAGATGTAGGGCATCACCCCGAGGGAAAAAATCACGGCGCTCCCCAACTGGGACCCGGTGAGCATGCTCATGATCCCGAGAAGGGAGTTGTTCAAAGAATTCTTGGCCAGCTCGGCCAGGGCCTGGACATCCACGCCCGGGATGGGGATGTGGAACCCGATTCTGTAGACGAAGAGAAGCCCCATGGTGATGAGGAGCTTCTTTCTCAGGTCCGGGATCCGGAAGAGGTTGGATGCGGAGAAGGTCATGACCCGACCACCTCGGCCTTCCCCCCCGCCTTTTCGATCTTCTCTTTCGCTGAGCGGGAGAATTTCCGCGCCACCACGGTCAAGGGCTTGGTGATCTCACCGTTGCCCAGGATCTTGAGGTGGTCGCTCTGCTTGGAGCACAGGCCCTTGCGGAGCACCGCCTCCAGGTCAACTCTCTCCCCCGCCTCGAAAGCCTCCAGGGCCCCAACGTTCACGATGGTGTAGACTTTGCGGAAAAGTGCATTGGAGAACCCCCGCTTGGGAAGTCTCCGGAAAAGGGGCATCTGGCCGCCTTCGAAGCCCAGGCTCATGCTGTTGCCAGACCGGGCCCCGGCGCCCTTGGTGCCGCGGCCGCATGTCTTGCCCTTGCCCGAACCCGTTCCTCTTCCGACCCGCATGGGGCGGGTGTTCTTGACACCCCGACTCGTTGCGTCCGTCAGGTCCATCAGAGCTTCACCCCCCTGAGTTTCTGAACTTCCTCCCTGGTCTTCAGCCGGGCGAGCCCGTCCAGGGTGGCCTTGACAAGATTGATGGGATTCCGGGAGCCGTAAGCCTTGGTGAGGATGTCCCGGATTCCGGCCTTCTCCACAACGGACCGCACGGCGCCGCCGGCGATGATCCCCGTCCCGGGGGCGGCCGGGATGAGCTTGACACGGGCGGCCCCGAAGACGCCCATCACCGCGTGGGGAATGGTGTTCCCCTTGCGGGAGATCCTGACCAGGTGCTTGTAGCCGTCCTTCTTGGCCTTCTCCATGGCCGAGGGAACGTCCTTGGCCTTGCCGAACCCGATCCCCACGACGCCGTTCTCGTTCCCCACGACGGTAAGCGCGCTGAAGGAGAAACGCCGGCCGCCCTTGACCACGGCGGCGGTCCTGTTGATGGCCACCACCGTGTCCACCAGGTCGTAGGTGATGGCTTCGTCCCGATCGATATAGGTGAGCTTGCGCTTCATCGTTCTAGAACTCCAATCCGGCTTTGCGGGCCCCCTCGGCCAAGGCCTTCACCCTGCCATGGTAGCGGTGCCAGCCGCGGTCGAACTTGACCTTCTTGATCCCCTTGGCCAGGGCCCTCTCCGCAAGGACCCGGCCGACCGTCTCCGCGGCCTCGGTTTTCTTGATCCCCTTGAGCGAATCCCTGAGATCCTTGTCCAGGGAGGAGGCGGCGCAAAGGGTCTTGCCCTCCTGGTCGTCGATGACCTGGCAATAGATCTGGGACCGGCTCCTATAGACGGAAAGCCTGGGCCGCACCGGGTCCCTCCGCAGAACCCGCCGGACGTGAAGGGCTTTCCGGCGCCTCTTTTTCGCGATGGTCTTATCTTTCTTCATCCCAAACCCTACCCACCGGAAGTCAAGGACTTGCCCGGTTTCAGACGGACGACCTCGTCGGCGTAACGAATCCCCTTGCCCTTGTAAGGCTCGGGGGGACGAACTTTACGGACGTTGGCGGCGAACTGCCCAACTTTCTGCCTGTCGATCCCCTTCACCACGATCTCCGTGGGCGAGGGACATTCGACCTTCAGGTCCTTGGGGACGGGAATCTCCACGGGGTGGCAGAACCCGATCTGGAGGACCAGCTTGGCTCCCTGGACCTTGGCGTTGTATCCAACTCCCTGGATGGAGAGCCTCTTTTCCCAGAGGTCCGTGACCCCTTTGACCATGTTGGCGAGATAGGCCCGAACCAGGCCGTGGAAGGGAGCGGCCCGGCGGAAAGCCTTGGCCCCCCCGCCCTTGTTCTCCACCAGCAGGTTTTTCCCATCCACGCGGACGGCGATGTCCGGGAAGAGGGGAAAGGAGAGCTTCCCGTGTTTTCCCTCCACCAGCACCTCTCCGCCCGAGACCTTCACCTGGACTCCCGCGGGAAGGGGGATGGGTTTCTTTCCGATCCTGGACATTTCCTTATTTCCCTCCTACCAGACGGAGCAGAGAAGCTCCCCGCCTACGTGTTTCTCCCGGGCCACCCGGTCGGAGACGACTCCGATCGGCGTGGTGAGAATGGCGATCCCAAGCCCGTTGCGCACCTTGGGGATTTCGTTGACTCCCACGTAGACCCGCCTACCCGGCTTGGACTCTCTCTTGATCTCGGTGATCACCATCTCCCCGTCGGGACCGTACTTGAGGGTGATGCGCAGGTCAGCCTTGGGTCCGTCCAGGGGAAAGACCTGGTAATCCTCGATGAATCCCTCCTGCTTGAGGATCTCGGCGATGTCCACCTTGATCCGGGAAGCGGGGACGTCCACGGTCTTCTTGCGGGCCCTGAGCCCGTTCCTGATCCGGGTCAGCATGTCAGCCACTGGGTCGGTCATCATGGCGCTTCAGCTCCTACCAGGAGGCCTTACGGACACCCGGAATCTCGCCCAGGTGGGCCATCTTCCTGAAACAAACCCGGCAGATCCCGAACTTGCGGTAGTAAGCCCGGGGGCGGCCGCAAAGGGCGCACCTGTTGTAGACCCGCACGGGAAACTTGGCGTACTTCTTGTACCAGGAAGGACGGGGCGCATCGGGTTGCTCCAGGGCGATCCGTTTCGCTTCCTTCAGCCTTCTGGTCTTTATCTCAAGGGACTTCTTGGCCACCTCAATTCTCTCCTGTCTTTGCCTCAGCGGGTCTCTTGAAGGGCATACCCAGGCCGAGCAGGAGTTCGAAACCCTGCTCGTCGTTCCTGGCCGTCGTCACGATGGTCACGTTCATCCCCTGGACGAACTCCAGCTTGTCCAGGTTGATCTCGGGAAAGACGATCTGTTCCGAAAGGCCCATGTTGTAGTTGCCGTGGCCGTCGAACCCTTTGGGGTCCAGACCGCGGAAGTCGCGGATACGGGGAATGGCGATGGAGATCAGCCGGTCCAGGAATTCGTACATCTTGTCCCTGCGCAGGGTCACGAAGACTCCGATCGGGTTGCCCTGGCGGAGCCGGAACCCGGACACGGACCGCCTGGCCTTGGCCACCACCGGCTTCTGGCCGGTGATGGTGGCCAGGTCCCGGACGGCGTGATCGATCCGGTTCTTGTTCTCCAGGGCCTTTCCCACGCCCATGTTCACGACGATCTTCTCCAGGCGGGGAAGGGCCAGGAGATTCTGAATGCCGAACTTCTCCTTGAGCTTCGGGATCACCTCGGCCCTGTATTTTTCCAACAATCTCGGGACTGCCACCTTCATCCTCCCGTTACTTGTCGAACTCGGTCCCGCAGGGGATTCCGACCCGGATCTTCCGTCCCTCTTTCTCCACAATCTTCACCCGGACGCCCTTTTTGAGTTTTTCGCTCCAGAGCATCACGTTGCTGGCGTGGATGGGAAGTTCCTTGCGGATACGGCCGCCCTGGGGGTTCTGCTGGCTCTTGCGGATGTGCTTGTAACGGAGGTTGACTCCCTGGACGACGACCATCCGCCTTTCCGGATCTACCCTTAGGACTTCCACGGGCCCGGTGCCGCGTTCCTTGCCCGCGATCACAACGACCTTGTCGCCCCTCTTGATCCTCATCCGCCCCATCACACCACCTCCTGGGCGAGGGAGACGATCTTCATGAAGTTCTTCTCCCTCAACTCTCTCGCCACGGCCCCGAAGATGCGGGTGCCCATGGGCTCCTGGTCTCCCTTGAGGATCACTACGGCGTTGCTGTCGAAGCGCACATAGGAGCCGTCGGCGCGCCGGATGTTGGACTTGGTCCGGACGATGACCCCCCGCACGACCTGGCTCTTCTTGACTTCACCGCCGGGAGCGGCCTTCTTCACCGTGAGGACCACAACGTCCCCGATCGTGGCGTAACGCCTGCGCGTCCCGCCCAGAACCTTGATGCACTGGGCCTTCTTGGCGCCCGTGTTGTCCGCCACGTCCAGCATGGTCTGCATCTGGATCACGACGCCCCTCCTTTCCTGGAAAGGACGGCCTTGAGCCGCCAGCGCTTGCGCTTGGAGAGGGGCCTGGCCGGAGTCAGCTCCACCATGTCCCCTTCCAGGGCCTCACCCCGCTCGTCGTGGGCGAAATACCGGGTGTATTTCTTCACGTATTTCCCGTACTGGGGATGCTTCACCAATCTGGCGACCTGGACGACGATGGTCTTCTCCATCTTGTTGGAGACCACTTCTCCCACCACCGTCCTTGGTTTCTTCCTGCCTTCAGCCATGGCGGATCCGACCTCCTACCGTTTTTCCTGGCCCCTGACCCCAAGCTCCCTCTCGCGGAGAAGAGTCTTGATCCGGGCGATGTCTTTCCTGATCTGGCGGATCCGGGAGGGATTGGAGATGTCCTCGGCGCTCGCCTTGAACCGCAGCTCGAAGAGTTCCTTCTCCAGGTTCCGGAGATCGAACTCCAGTTCCCGGTCCTCCTTGCCCCTGAGTTCCTTGATATCCATCTCAGATATGCCTCCGCCTCACCAACCTGGTTTTGAAGGGGAGCTTGTGGGAGACCCGGTTGAAGGCGAACTTCGCCTGCTCCTCCGTGACGCCGCCCAGCTCGTAGATGATGGTCCCTGGCTTGATCACGGCGGCGTAGAAATCAGGTTCTCCCTTGCCCTTCCCCATCCGCGTCTCCGCGGGGGTGGATGTGACGGGCTTGTGGGGAAAGACCCGGATGTAGACCTTCGCCTCTGGGGCGCTCCGCGTGCAGGCGACCCGGCCCGCCTCGATGGTACGGGCGGGAAGCCAGGCAGGCTCCAGGGACTGAAGTCCGAAATCACCGAAAGCCACGGTATTTCCGCGGAAAGCCTTCCCGCGGACCCTGCCCCGCTGCTGCTTGCGGTATTTCACTCTCTTGGGCATCAATGCCATGACTCAAACTCCTCTCGTGGGGCCCCCGCGCTCCTTCAGAAAAACTTCCGTTTCCTGCTGGAGACGCCGCCGCCCGTGGGAAGCTCCTCCTCGTTCTCCTGGACGATTCCCTTGTAGATCCAGACCTTGATCCCGATGATCCCGTAGGTTGTCCGGGCTTCCGCGAAGCCGTAATCCACCTTGGCCCGCAGGGTCTGCAGGGGGATCCGCCCCCGGCGCTGGACCTCGCGGCGGGCCATCTCGGCCCCGCCGAGCCGCCCGGCGACCATGACCTTCACGCCCTTGGCGCCGGCCATCATCGTGGTCTCCACGGCCTTCTTCATGGTCCGCCGGAAGGCGGCCCGCTTGACGAGCTGCTCGGCGATCCCCTCGGCCACGAGCTGTGCCTCCAGCTCGGGGCGCTTCACCTCGCGGACCTTGAGTTCCACCGGGTCACCCACGATGGCCTCCAGGGCGAGCTGGAGCTTTTCCACGTTGGAGCCCTGCCGCCCGATGAGCAGACCCGCCCGGGCGCAGTGGAGGATCACCGTTACCCGGTTGCCCCCCCGCTCGATCTCGATCCTGGGGATGCCGGTATGGCCGTATTCCTTCTTGACGAACTTGCGAATCTTGAAATCCTGGATAAGGAGCTTGGAAAACCGGTTCTTCCGGGCATACCACCTGGAACGCCAGGGCTCGGTGATCCCGATCCGAAAGCCGATGGGGTGCGTCTTCTGTCCCATGGTCCTCTCCTCTTACTCCTTGGCCCCTTCGGCCACGATGACCCCGATGTGTGATTGCCTCTTCCGGATGGGCATGGCCCGGCCCATGGGTCCCGGCCTCCAGCGGACGCGCTTGTGGAGCAGGCCCGCGTGGTCCACCCAGACCCGCTTGACGTAGAGCCGGTTCACGCGCACATCCGTGTCGGTCTGCGTGGCGTTGGCCACGGCGGACTGAAGAACCTTCCTCAAAAGGTAGGCGCCCCTCTTCTTGTTCAGCTGAAGGAGGACCAGGGCCCGGTTCACGGGCAACCCCCGCACCAGGTCCGCAACGGGTCTCACCTTCTCGGCGGAGATCCGGGCGTATCGGTGGAGGGCCCGGAATTCCTTTTCCTTGGTTTCCTTGGTGGCTTCGGCCATCTCCGCACCCCTCACCGCTTCTTCCGTTCAGATTTCGTATGGCCCCGGAAGGTCCGGGTCAGGGCGAATTCACCCAGCTTGTGCCCCACCATGTCCTCGGTGACGAAGACCTTGATGAAGGTCCGCCCGTTGTGGACCATGAAGTTGACCCCCACGAATTCCGGGGGGATGGTACAGGCCCGCGCCCAAGTCTTGATGGGCTCGTGCCGCCCCTCGCGGCGGGCCTTGTCCACCTTCTTCATGAGCTTGGGGTCGATGTAGGGACCCTTCTTGATGCTCCGGCTCAAGACGCTTCCTCCATGGATGGGCCGTTACTTGCGGCGCCTCCTGATGATGAACTGGTCACTGGCTTTTCCTTTTTTGCGGGTCTTCCCGCCCTTGGCGAGTTTCCCCCAGGGGGAACAGGGATGGCGCCCGCCGCCCGAGCGGCCTTCGCCTCCCCCCATGGGATGGGCCACGGGGTTCATGGCCACACCGCGGACCTTGGGGCGGCGCCCCATGTGACGGGAGCGCCCGGCCTTGCCGAGACTCACGTTCTGGTGGTCCAGGTTGCCCACCTGGCCGATCGTGGCCCGGCACCGGACGTGGACCTTCCGCATCTCTCCCGAGGGGAGGATGAGGATGGCGTATTTTCCTTCCCTGGCGGAAAGGCGCGCGGCCATGCCGGCGGCCCGCACCATCTGGCCCCCCTTGCCGGGCTGCAGCTCCACGTTGTGGACCTCGAGCCCGAGAGGGATGGCCGAAAGGGGGAGACAGACTCCGGGCTGGAACCCGATCTCCTGGTCGGGCTCTACCCCGGAGTAGACCTTGTCCCCCACCTGGATCCCCCTGGGGGCCAGGATGTAACGCTTTTCCCCGTCGGCGTAGTGTAAAAGGGCGATGAAAGCCGACCGGTTGGGGTCGTACTCGATGGAAGCCACCTTGGCCGGGACCCCGTCCTTGTTCCGCTTGAAGTCGATGATCCTGTATTTCCGCTTGGATCCCCCCCCCCTGCGCCGGGAGGTGATCCGGCCCATGTTGTTCCGGCCGCCCGAGGACTTCCACGGGGCCAGGAGGGACTTCTCCGGCTCTTTCCGGGTGATCTCGGCGAAATCCAGGACGGAACCGTGCCTGCGTCCCGGCGAGGTCGGTTTGTAATGCTTGATGCCCATTTGCTGTCGCTCCTGCCCCTCAGACGATCTCGATCCGGTGGCCTTCCTGAAGGGTCACGATGGCCCTCTTCCAGTCGTTCCCCTTGCCGGCCTGGAAGCCCATGCGCTTGAACTTCCCTTTGCGGCGCATGGTGTTCACGGCCTTGACCTTGACGTTGAAGAGCCTCTCCACGGCTTCCCTGATCTCCACCTTGTTGGCCCGGTAGTCCACGTGGAAGACGTACTTGTTCTCCCGGTCCTGGAGAGCGGTGCTCTTTTCCGTGATGAGGGGCTTCTTGATGATCCTGTAGTAGCGGGAAAGATCGGGCTCAGCCATGGCTCACCTCCTCCCGGGCGGGACCGTGGATCCTCCCGGCCGCCAGGTTCTCCAGGACCTCGGGCGTGACCAAAAGAAAACGGCGCCGGAGGACATCGAAGGCATTCAGGTCCGCCAGGCGCCGCACGTCCACTTTCGGAATGTTCCGAAAGGATTTGAGGACCACCGGGTCGTGATCGAGCATCACAAGGAGAGCGCTCTTCTCGGCCCCGGCGGCCTTGAGAAGGGAAAAGGCCTGCTTCGTCGAGGGCTTCTCCCTGGGAAGGTCCTCCACAACCACCACCTGGCCGTCGAGGAACTTCCCGAGCAAGGCCGACCTGAGAGCGGCCCGCTTCATCTTGCGGGGAAGCTGGTAATGGAAGTCCCTTGGCCTGGGCCCGAAGACCACCCCGCCGCCCCGCCAGATGGGGGACTGGAAGGAACCGGCCCTGGCGCGCCCCGTGTGCTTCTGCCTGTAGGGTTTACGTCCCGAGCCGGCCACCTCTTTGCGCGTCTTCGTGGACCGGGTGCCCTGCCTGCGGTTGGCCTGATACATGACCACCGCTTCCTTCAAGGTCCTGTAGAGGACCTTGTCCCCGAGCTTGGAGAGGTCCACATCGCGGGAGCCCGTGGACCCTTGACTCAAGGTCTTGACCGTCGTCGTGGTCGTCTCCGCCATGATCCTTTACGCTCCCCCCTTGGCCTTTGGATTCTTCGCCTGTTTCAGGAGAACCAGGCCCCCTACCGGACCGGGAACCTGTCCCCGGACGGCAACCAGGTTCTTCTCGGGGTCCACCAGGACCAGGCGCTGGTTCTTCACGGTGACCCGCCGGTTCCCCATGTGCCCCGCCATGCGGGTGCCCTTGAACACCCGGGAAGGATAGGAGGACTGGCCGATGGACCCGGGACGGCGGACGTTCATGGAGCCGTGGCTCTCGGGGCCCCGGGAAAAACCGTGGCGCTTGACCGTCCCCTGGTACCCCCGCCCCTTGCTGAAGGCCGTAACATCCACCAGTTCCCCGACCTGGAAGTCCGCCACCGTCACCTGGTCCCCCGGCTTGACTTCCACCTCCCCTTCCCGGACCCGGACCTCCCTGAGAAAACGATGGGGCTCCAGGCCTGCCTTCTTGAAATGACCAAGCTGGGGCTTGGCCACCCGCTTAGGCCGGATCGTTCCGAAGGCGATCTGGTAGGCCTTGTAACCATCCTTTTCGGGGGTCTTGACCTGGACCACCGGGCAGGGCCCGGCCTCCACCACCGTAACGGGCACAACCTCGCCCTTTTCGGTGAAGATCTGGGTCATACCCCGCTTGTATCCGAGGATTGCTTTCATGCCCTACGCGCCCCCGGGAGAGGGACGCCCTCCATCTCGTTCTTTCCGTCTCGCCCGAAAACCTTTCCCCCCGGGGAAAGGCAGCCTTGCCCCGGCCGGGCAGCACCTCAATTCATGTCTTGATCCTGATGTCCACCCCGGCAGGCAGATTCAGCTTGCTCAGGGCGTCCACCGTCTTGGAGGTGGCATCCGAGATGATGATCAACCGCTTGTGGGTCCTGATCTCGAATTGCTCCCTCGATTTCTTGTCGATGTGGGGAGACCTGAGCACGGTGTAACGCTCGATGCGCGTAGGCAAGGGAACGGGTCCCGCCACGAGGGCGCCCGTTCTCTTGGCCGTTTCTACGATGTCCAAGGCGGACTGGTCCAGCGCCTCGTGGTCGTAGGCCTCCATCCGGATCGTGATCTTCTCCTGCATGATCTCTCCGAACTCTCGCCCGGGGTTCCTTTGCCCCCGTCCCTTCCGGACTTCCGACCCCCCAAAGCGGTCCTGCGCCGCAACATCCCGCCCAAGTGCGGGGAGCGCTCGCAGCCACCTCGGGTGGTCTCGCCAGGGACGCGAAAGGGCGGGATCCTAGCAAGGGGAGGGGGCCGGGTCAATAGGTCCTTTCAGATTTCTCAACCCCTTGTTGGCAAAAAGGTTAGGAGAAAAATCACCCTTTCCCCCCAAATTTTTCCGTCTTTTCTTCCCCCAAAAGGCCTCAAAACCTTACTTCCAGGGTGACCTGGACGTTTGTGCCCGGCCCATCCCACCGGGAATGGGCGGCCCTGTACCTTTTATTGGTAAGGTTCTCCACCGCCCCGGCCAGGGAGACCCCTTTTCCCAAGTCCAGCCCTCCCCGCAGGTCAAGGAGTGTGTAGCCCGGAAGGCGCGAGTGCTTGCGGATCCTGCCGCTGGATGGGTCCTGGGGGTTCTTGAGGTAGCCCACCCCGTCGGCCCACTCCCCCGAGGGAATCTTGGTGTAGGCCCGCACCATGCGGAGGCGGAACTCGAACCAGCCCTTCCGGACCGGGTCGGCGTCCTCCCACTTGACCTTCACCACCCCGATGGCCGGCTGGGTCTTGAGCATGGGCTCGGACTTTCCTCCGTTCCCCTTCCTGGCGGCGAAATCACGGCCGTAGTCCCAGGCGAATCCCCCCTGGAGGCTCCATCCCTCCAGGGAGGACCAGTGGAAGGCTTTCCCCAAAACTCCCAGGTCCAGGGTCCCCTGGGCCTCCACCCCGTAGAGGTAGGCCTTTCCCGTGCGGGTCCGGAAGACACGCTCACCCGGGTCCCGCTTGCCGTTGCCGTTGAAATCGAACCAGTCCCGCCCATTGAACTCCCCCGGAGCCAGGGCCTGCCAGTTCCGTATGGAGGAATACCAGACGAAGCATGAACCCCGGGCGGCCCGGCCCCGGGCCCGGAGCCCTACTTCGCAGGTGTCGTTGGTGACGGGATCCATGAACTTTTCGGGAACGAGGATCCCGAAATCCGTCTGGGTGATCCCGAATCTCGGGGGATTGAGCCGGAAGCCCCTGGTCCAGTCCGCCGAGAGGTGGACCTCCCGGGACAGGTGGGCCGTCACTCCCAGGCCCCCGGACCAGGCCGACTCGTTCGCGGCGAACTGGTCGGACCGGGCGTCGTATCCCGGGGGAAAGACCGTTCCCCTCCGGTTGTTCACGTAGAGCGTATAGTTATCGTCCACATCCGAATGGAAGTGGAACCGGTCGAACCGGAAGGAGCCGTTCAGGGTGAACAGCTCCGAGGCCCGCCACTCCTCCAGGACGAAGAGGCCCAGGTCGTTCCAGGTCGAGTCGGGCGCCACCTTCTCCTTGGTCCCCGACCCCCACCAGCGCCAGGTGAACTGCTCGTCGTCGGGGGTCTCTCCCGAGTCCTGGTGGAAATGAGCCCCCGCCGTAACTGTGTGGTCCTCGCCCAGGACCCGCGTGACCTGGAGGTCTCCGGAGAAGGTTCTCCACCGGGCCTCGCCGGACCGTCCCCTGGCGTAGTCCTTCCGCTCGTCCTGCTTGTCCTGGAAGTAGAGTTTCCCCTCCAGGGAATCCACCAAGGAACCCAGGCCCCTTTCCCGCCAGGTCAGGGTCACGGCCCTGCGGTCGTTGTAGTTGGCCTCCCTGGGCCTGTAGTAACGCCGGACCTTGTCCCGGTTCACGTCCTGGGCCGAGAGGATGAACTCCCGGCCGGGGGAGACTTTCCAGCTCCCCTTGAAATCGAAGTTCCTGTCCCTGCCACCCGTGGGGCGCTGGACACCCACCCCTCTTCCCCCCTCGGTGTCGTCCAGGCG
>JALUZX010000074.1 GCA_027011425.1 Planctomycetota bacterium | reverse complement strand
CCCTGGGCCCGGCCGGGCCCAGGGGGTGAAGTCCTGGAGGCCGTGGGCAGGTGAAGGAGGTCCAGGCCGTGGCGGCGGACCAGGGAGGGAAGAAGACGGGCCTCGAGGAAGGAGCGCTTCCATGTGGGGGTATGGGGGATCGGGACAGGCACCCTTTCCACCCCTGGTGAAGAGGGAAAGGAAGGTCCGCCGGGCGGGGTGAAGAGAAGGATCTTTGCGCCCCCCAGGACCCCCGCCTCGGCCAGGGCCTCCAGGCGGCGTCCCACACCCGAGGGCCCGAAGCCCAGGATCCATCCCGCCAGGCCGATCCTCATGGAGTCATGATGGGGGAAGATTCCCGGGAAAGCACGGGCCTTGGCCGGGGAGGCGGGGGTCAGCTTTCAGGGCGGTGGACCTCTCCTCCGGAGGAGGGAGGGTTCTCTCCTTCCCGGGCCCGGAGGGAGTTCCTTCGCAATCTTCTCGAGCGGAGGGTCGAGCGTCCCCTGCGTCCGCGGGTCCTGCGGGTGGGTTTTACAATGTAGTAGAGAATCGCTCCAATGAATCCCAGGAAGACGAGGATCAACACCCAGACGATTTTGTCGTTTTCGTGGGGGAATTCGTGGGTCACGCAATCGATGAGGGCCAGGATCCAGATGATGAAGGTCCCTATGACGATAACCGCAAGGAAACCCATGGCGGCGCATTCCATTACCGGCCCCCTTTTTCAGCCAGCCTGATTTATTCAAGTTCGTCGCGGAGGTTCGGAGACGCGGGCCGTGCACGCGCCCGAAAAACCTGGGCTACAGAACGAAGAAGAAAAACAGGACAAGGACGATGATAATGATGATAAGTATCTCCAGGCAACCCGGCGCTCCATGGAAAAATCCGATTTCGTCTTCCCTCCCGGCCTGGGTCTCGAAACAAATCTCCTCTTGAGCGTATCCCCCGCCGGACGGGCCCGCGGAGTGAAATCCGTTTTTCCCGGGGGAGGGGAGTGCCTTGAAAGTTGGAATTCTACCGGGAAGGCCCGGGGGGGGCAAGGCCGTGAGGCCGCGGCGTCCAGCTCCCGAAGGCCCGAAGCCTGGGATCCATCCCGCCAGGCCGCCTTCAACGGCCGTATTCCCGAATTCTCCTGGGCCTGCGGACCAGGAGGTAGAGGAGGCCTCCGACCCAGCTCAGGAGAAGGATGACCAAAAGCCAGGCGATCTTGTCGTTGCCCTCGGATGGTTCCTTCGTAAGACAGTCGACGAGGGCCCAGATCCAAAGAGCGAGGATGAAAACGACGAAAAGGAGGATGAACAACTCCAGGTAACCCGGCATTCCCGCAAAAAAAGCCACAGCTATTTCCCTCCAGTTGTGGTTCCCGGCCGGGGGATTCCCTCTCGTCCGTTTCCGGCCGGCAGGGCCGGCGAAAAAAACTATTTTTCATGAATGAGAATCCCGCCGGAACCCGGATCATAGAAAAAATTCCGGAAGTATTCGACCCCGGGGGCTCTTTTCCCTCTATCTGCCCCTGGTTTCGGATTTGAAGGTTCTCTCCCCTTCATTTGGAAAGAGGGGCGGCGGCGTCTCTGCAGGCCTGGAGGAGGGACCGGGCCGCCCTGGCGGGATCCCTGCGGGAGAGAACCTGGGGGGCCTGGGAGAGGTGTTTTTCCCTGAGCCCCGGATCGCGGAGGGCCCGGACCAGGACGCGGGCGATGCTCCCCGCCGTGAGGGGTTCTTCGGCGTAGAGGGCGGCCTCGCCACAGATCTCGGGAAGGGCGCCCCGCCGGCTCAAGACCGGCAGGCACCCCAGGGAGAGGGCCTCCAGGGGTGGAAACCCGAATCCCTCGGAGAGGGGAGCGTGGAGGAGGACCGCCGCCCGGGAGAGGAGATCCCAAACGTCGGAATCGGGCAGGTAACCGGGGAGGAAGACCTTTCCCGTGGCTCCGGATTCGCGGGCAATGCGCTCGAGCCTTTCTCTTTCTTTTCCTTCCGGGCCGACCAGGATGAACCGGGCTTCCGGAATCTCCCCGGCCGCCAGGGCGAAGGCTTGGATCCAGGCGGGGAGATTCTTCCTCGGCCTGGCGGCGGAGATCCCCAGGACCAGGGGTTTGCGGGAGGCCGTGGGCGGAACCGGACCGGGAAAACCGGGAGGCCGGGACCCGTGAGGAACCACACGGATGGGCCTGGGTTCGAAGCCGGCCTTCCCGGCCAGGGCCCGGCACCGGGCCGCCGTGGCTTCCGAGACGGCCAGGACCAGGTCCGCCCTCTTCAGGGCGAGAAGCACCCGGGCCCTCTCGCGGCGCGAGGGACGCGGCGCGGCTTGTTCGAGCCAGGGGATTTCGTGGATCGTGGCGACGGCGGGCACGGGGGAGCGAAGAGGAAAGGCCGTGACGGGGGAGAGGAAGACATCGATTTCTTCTTCCGACAGGGCCCGGGGAAGGGCCCATTCCCTCCAGAGAAAGAGGGGAAGGCGTGAAGGAGCCGGGCGGGACCGGATCCCTTCGGGAAGGCCCGGGACGGGTTTCCGGGAGAAGGCCGTCACTTCCACCCCGGGGAGGGCGGCCAGGCCTTCCAGCCAGAGGCGCAGGGCCCTCTCCACCCCCGTGGGCCGGGGCCGGGCCAGGATCTCCGTTTCGATTCCGAGGTTCACGCTCATAAGGCCGCCGAGTTTGATCGGATGAAAGGAGAAGGAGAAGAACTTTGGGAGAAAGCCACCTCCGCGGAATCTGTGGGTCGAAGAGGCGTGGAGAGGGTCCCACTGTCAGGCTTCAGCCGGGCTCGGCGCCGGCTGGGGCCCGGCGCACTACTTGAAAAGGGTCCTGGTGGACAGACGCGACAAAAGTCCCGGACTCTCGAAAATCCCCAAAAAAATCATGATCTTCCCCAAGTTTGGGATTTTGTGAAGCCCCCGCCGGAACGAGGCCGGCCTTTTCGGCCAGTCTCCTTCTCCACGGGGGCGGGGGACAAGGGAATCCTTGCAATTCTTTTTCCAGGACCGGATTCTCTTCTGGATCCGGTTTCCATCCAGGAGGTTTCGATCATGTTGACTTCCCGCGAGAGGGTGGAGGTTGCCCTGGCCCACAAGGAGCCCGACAGGCTTCCCCTCGATCTTGGGGCCACTCCCGTCACGGGGATGCACGTCAATGTGGTCTACGCCCTCCGGCAGGCATTGAAACTCGACCCGCCGGGAACGCCCGTGAAGGTCTGGGACCCCTACCAGATGCTGGGCGTGACGGACCTGGACCTGCTGGACGCCCTGGGGGCCGACGTAGTGGGGGTCCGCTCCACCAGGACCATGTTCGGTTTCCGCAACGAGGGCTGGAAACCCTGGACCACCTTCCAGGGGACCCCTGTCCTGGTCCCGGAAGGCTTCAACACCGAACCGGAACCGGACGGGGACCTGCTCCAGTATCCCGAGGGCGACAAGTCCGCCCCCCCCAGCGGGAGGATGCCCAAAGGAGGGGTCTATTTCGATGCCATCGTCCGCCAGCCTCCCATCGACGAGGAGACCCTCTCGGTGGAGGACAACCTGGAGGAATTCGGCCCGCTGGAGGAGTCGGAGCTGGAGCATTTCCGCAGCGAGGTGAACAGGATCCACGAGGAGACGGACAAGGCGATCCTGCTCGTGGCGCCGGGAACGGGTTTCGGGGACATCGCGCTGGTGCCCGCTCCCTGGCTCAAACACCCCAAGGGGATCCGGGATATCGCCGAATGGTATATGAGCATCAAGGCCCGGCCCGAGTTCCTCGAGGAACTCTTTACGCGCCAGTGCGAGATCGCCCTGAAGAACCTGGAGAGGCTCCACGAGGCGGTTGGGGACAAGGTGACGGCCGTGATGCTCACGGGCACGGACTTCGGGACCCAGCGGGGCCCTTTCCTTTCGGTGGAGACCTACAAGGAACTCTTCCAGCCCTTCCACAAGAGGCTCAACGACTGGGTCCACCACCACACCACGTGGAAGACTTTCATCCACTCCTGCGGAGGGGTGAGGCCCTTGATCCCGCATTTCATCGAGGCCGGCTTCGACATTCTCAACCCGGTCCAGTGTTCGGCCCGGGGCATGGATCCCCGGGAATTGAAGGCGGAGTTCGGCGAGGCGATCGTCTTCTGGGGGGGAGGGGTGGACACCCAGAAGACCCTGCCTTTCGGAACTCCCGAAGATGTGAAGAGGGAGGTGGAAGAGCGCGTCCGGATCTTCGGCCCCGGGGGGGGATTCGTCTTCAACACCATCCACAACGTCCAACCCGGCTCTCCCGTGGAGAACGTCCTGGCCCTCTACGAGACGGTGCGCCGGGTCGGGGTCTACCCGATCGGAAAGAGTTGAGGGGAGGGGGTTCAGGGAGAGGAGAGCGGGACCCGATCCAGGAAAGGTGGAGCCACGCTTCGAACCCTTTGGCGGAGGGGAGCCCTTGGCACAAATGAAGGAGAAAGGCCCCGGCGCCGGAACGCCCAGGAAGATCCTTCCTCTCTGGAAGGTCTTTCCCTTGTTGCGGGGGACGGCCATCCTGGCCGTGGTACTGACCCACGCCATCATCTCTTACCAGGGACAGGCTTTCCAACTTGGAGGGGGATTCCAGGGAGAGAAACCCTGGCTGGGGATTTTCTTTCTTCCCACGCCCTTTTGGAGCTTCCTCCACGAATGGAGTTCCTTCGCCGTTCCCCTCTTTCTCTTCCTTTCGGGCCATTATCTGGCCGTGTCCACCCACGGGGGGAAGGCCGTATGGGGGCGGGTGAAGAAACTCCTTCTTCCCTACCTTTTCTGGTCTTTCCTGGCGTGGGGGCTCTCCTGGAAGAAAGGCGCCGGCTGGGGAGTCCTTCACTTCCTGCACCTCCTTCTCGAAGGCGACGCCGTCCCCCCCTTCTGGTTCATCATTCTGCTCCTGCAGTATTACGTCCTGGCCCCCTGGATCGTGGCCCTCGTCCGCAGGCGTCCCGCCTCCACCCTGGCGGCGGCCGCCTTCCTTCAATTCACCGTCACGGGTTGGAACTATCACCAGGCCCTCTCCAGGGGAGAGGCCGGATACTCCCTCTGCTTTTTTCCTTCCCTGGCCTTCTACGTGGTCCTGGGAATCTGGGCGGGCCTTTACCCGGACCGCCTCAAGGCCGTCCTCGGCCGGTTCAAGCTCCCCTTGGCCGGGGCCCTCCTGGCCTTCTTTGGGGTCCTCATGGTGGGCGAGACGGCCTTTCTCGTAAACCGCATGAGAGGGGGAGGGGTCATGAGGGCCATGCTGTTCGGCTATTCCCACTGGAAAGTTTTCAGTTTTCCCTTCTCCATCCTGGCGGTCTTCTTCCTCCTGGACTGGGGCCGGAGGAGAGGGTTCAAGGCCTCCTGGATCAGGTCGGCCGGCAAGAACGCTTTCACCATCTACCTGGCCCACTGGTTCTTTCTCCAGGCCCTGAACTTTTTCTACTGGCACGGCCTGGGGGCGCTCCGCGGAACGGCGGCCGTGATCGTCCTGGATTTCCTGGTGGGTGTGTGGGGCCCCCTTTGGATGGCGCGCTTCATCCGTGCGCGGTTGCCCTGGGCCGGGAACTTTCTGCTCGGGGATTGAAGCGGAAAGGGGGCGCCCCTTTGGAGGCGCCCCCTTTCCATCGGCCGAACCTGCTCCGCTGGGTCAGGAGTCCTTGGATCCCGTTTCCACGGGATCCTTCTTTTCGGCCTTCCGGAACTTGATGGTTCCGTTCTCCACGTAGGCCTCGATGACCTCGCCTTCCTTGAAGGTCCCCTTGAGAATCTCCTCGGCCAGGGGGTCTTCGATGTTCCGCTCGATGGCCCGCCTCAGCGGCCGCGCGCCGTATTCCATGTGGTGCCCGCGCTCGATGAGGAGTTCCACGGCCTCGTCGGTGAGGACCATCTCCACGCCCCTCTCGGCGAGCCTCTCCCTCACCTTCCTCATCTCGATATGGATGATCTTGCTCAGGTCTTCCTTGGTGAGGCTGTTGAAGACGATGATTTCGTCCACCCGGTTGAGGAACTCCGGCCGGAAGTGGCGCTCCACCTCCGACATGAGCATCTCCTTCATCTTTTCGTAGGTTTGCTCCTCCGTCTTCTGGACGAAGCCCAGGCCTCCGCTGGAGCGGATGAGGTTGGCCCCCACGTTGGAGGTCATGATGAGGATCACGTTCTTGAAGTCGATGTGCCTCCCGAAAGAGTCGGTGAGGCGGCCTTCCTCCATGATCTGGAGGAGCATGTTGAAGACATCGGAGTGGGCCTTCTCGATTTCGTCCAGGAGCACCACAGCGTAGGGCCTGCGGCGGATCTTCTCCGTGAGCTGGCCGCCCTCCTCGTAACCCACGTAGCCCGGAGGCGCGCCGACGAGCCGGGAGGCGTTGTGCTTCTCCATGTATTCGGACATGTCGATCTGGATGATCGCGTCCTCGTCGCCGAACATGAACTTGGCCAGGCACTTGCTGAGGTGGGTCTTCCCCACCCCCGAGGGGCCCAGGAAGATGAAGGAGCCCATGGGACGCCTGGGGTCCTTGAGGCCCGATCGGGACCGGCGGACCGCCCGGGCGATGGCGTGGATGGCCCGGTCCTGGTGGACCACCTCCTTGCGGAGTTCTTCCTCCATGGAGAGGAGCCTCTCGGCCTCGCCTTTGCTGATCCGGGTAAGCGGGATTCCGGTCATCTTGGAAACCGTCTCGGAGATGACTTCCACGTCCACCTCGCCGCCCATCTCCTTCTGGGCTTCCTTCTCGCGCCACTCCTTCTGGATGGCCTCTTTCTTCATACGAAGCTGGTGGGCCTGGTCGCGCAGGGCCGCGGCGCGCTCGAAGTCCTGGTTGGCCACGGCCTCTTCCTTTTCCTTCTCCAGGCGGGCCACCTCCTCGTCCATCTCCTTCAGGTCGGGCGGGGGGGTCATGTTCTGGAGGCGCACCCGCGCCCCGGCCTCGTCCATGACGTCGATGGCCTTGTCCGGAAGGAACCGGCCGTTGATGTAGCGCATGGAGAGGTCCACGGCCGCCTCGAGAGCTTCGTCGGTGTAACGCACTCTGTGGTGGGCCTCGTACTTGTCCCTGAGCCCTTGGAGGATCTCCACCGCTTCTTGGCGGGAGGGTGGTTCCACCATGACCGTCTGGAAACGCCGCTCCAGGGCGCCGTCCTTTTCGATGTACTTGCGGTATTCGTCCATGGTGGTGGCCCCGATGCACTGCACCTCGCCCCGGGAGAGAGCGGGCTTGAGCACGTTGCTGGCGTCGATGGCGCCCTCGGCGCCGCCGGCCCCCACCAAGGTATGCAGCTCGTCGATGAAGAGGATTACGTCCTTGGATTTGCGGACCTCCGTCATGACAGCCTTGATGCGCTCCTCGAACTGGCCGCGATACTTGGTTCCGGCCACCATCATGGCAAGGTCGAGGACCACGATCCTCTTGTGGCGGAGGGTGTCGGGCACGTCTCCCTTGACGATGCTCTGGGCCAGGCCTTCAACGATGGCCGTTTTGCCCACGCCGGCCTCGCCGAGAAGGACCGGGTTGTTCTTGGTGCGCCGGGAGAGGATCTGGATCACCCGCTCGATTTCGGCGTGGCGCCCGATCACGGGGTCCAGCTTTCCCTCGCGGGCCAGTTCGGTCAGGTCCCGGCCGAAGGAGTCCAGGGCGGGGGTCTTGGACTTGCCGCCCCGGCCGGAGTTTTCCGTGCCGCCAAGAGGGCCGCCCTCGTCCTCGTCGGAGGAGGGGTCGGCGCCCAGGAACTCCAGGACTTCCTCCCGCACGCTGTCGAGCTTGACGCCCAGGTTCATCAAGACCTGGGCGGCGATGCCCTCGTTCTCCCGGATGAGGCCGAGAAGGAGGTGCTCCGTGCCCACGTAGTTGTGGCCCAGGCTGGATGCCTCCTCCATGGAGAGTTCCAGCACCTTCTTGGCCCTGGGGGTGAAGGGGAGCTGGCCCATGGTGGTGGTGGGCGGGCCTTGTTTGACCATGTTCTCCACCTCCTGGCGGATCTTGTCCAGATCCACGCCCAGGTTCCGGAGAACTGTGGCGGCCACGCCGCTCCCCTCCTGGACCAGGCCCAGGAGGATGTGTTCGGTGCCGATGTATTCGTGGTTGAACCTGGTGGCCTCCTGGCGCGCCAGGGTCATCACCTTCTTCGCTCGGTCCGTAAAGCGATCGAACATATCTTTTTTCCTCTTATGAATTTTGGAGATTCGTGCGAGGCCGCCCATTCCACCAGGGGAAGGCTTCTTCTACTTTCGTCTTCCGTTCCAGCCCAGGTTTACCCCCGAACCCGGGGATTGCCAGGAGGCGGTCCCCTCCGTCCCGGCTCAGGGCATCAATTCCCGCAATTTCTCGGCCCTCAAGATATCTCTTTCCTGGGGATCCAGGGCCTTTCCCGCCTCCTTCTGGATGTGCCCAGGTTGCACCCAGAGGAAGATACGATTGAGTTTGGCCAGGGAAAGGTTTTCCACCAGGCCCAGGTGGATGCCCAGCCGGAGCCGGGAGAGATGCTGGAGGGCTTCCTCGGAGGTCATGGTCCGGGCCCGCTCCAGGATTCCCAGGGAGCGGGAGGCCTGGTCTTCCAGCTCGGTCCTCCTCTCGGCCAGGAGCTGATTTCTCGTCTCCCTCTCCCAAGCCACGATCTTCTCCACCACTTCCTGGAACTCGGCGCATAGGTCCGCCTCGGTCCGCCCCAGGGTGACCTGGTTGGAGATCTGGAAGAGGTCGCTCGCCGGGCGGGAGCCCTCGCCGTAGAGGCCCCGCACGGCCATGTGGATTTTTTGGGCAGTCTGGTTGGCTTTCTCGATCTGTCTGGAGATCACAAGTCCGGGCAGGTGGAGCATGGCCGAGACCCGAAGCCCCGTGCCTACATTGGTGGGGCAGGCCGTGAGAAAGCCGAATCTCTCGTCCCAGGCAAAGGGGATCCTTTCGGCCAGGCCGGATGACAAGGCGGACATCTCTCGCCAGGCCTTCTCCACGTCCAGGCCCGAGATGAGCACCTGGAGCCGGAGATGGTCTTCCTCCAGGACCATGATCCCCAGCTTTTCGCCGGGCTCCACTGCCACGCCCCGGGGTCCGTCCCCGGCGGCGTGTTCACGGCTGATCAGGTGGCGTTCCACCAGGATCTGCCTTTCGATGGGACCCAGGTCGCGCAGGTCCGCCCAGAGAAAGTTCCGGTCCGGCAGGGAGAGGATCTTCTCCCGGAGAAAGCCCAGGAGTTCCTGGGATTCTCCAATCTCGATCCTTGTGCTGAAGCGGTATCCCTGCACGTTCCGGGCCAGCCGGATCCGGGTGCTCATCACCACGTCCGATTCGGGTCCCTCTCCCTGGAGCCACTCCCCCTCGCCCTGGGCAAGTAAGGTCGGGATCACGATTCTCCCTCCCCTCCGGCGGTCTCCCCTTTTTCTTGCTCCTCTTCCTCCAGCCCCTTGATCTCGTCCCGGATCCGGGCGGCTTCTTCGTAGTGTTCTTTCTGGACCGCCTCCTGGAGGGCCCTCTGGAGCTTTTCCTTCTTCATCCGGAAGGTGCCGGGGGTAGTGAGTTCTTCTTGTTTCCTGGGGCGGTCGGCCCCTACGTGCCTGCTGGCGTCGTGGATGCTCTCCAGGATGGGGTCCAGGACCTTGGCGAAGGCGCCGTAGCAATCGGGGCACCCGAACCGGCCCAGTCGCTTGAACTCACTGAGGCGCATCCCGCAGAAAGGACAGACCAGCTCCTTCTTCTTCTTGGTTCCTTTTTCCTGGGCCGCCCCGGGAAACAGGAGTTTCTGGAGGATCTCCAGTTGGATCACGGGGGTCACCTCCTGCTGGTGGAGCTTCCTGTAGCACTCCTCGCAGAGGTGGTTCTCCTTTTTTTCGGCCACGATGTATTCGTGCACCGTTGCGGGGTTCTTGTGGCACATCTGGCAGAGCTGGTGGGACACGTTCCCGCCTCCTTTCTGGAGAGCCGCCAAGGAATAGCCCAGTCCTTAGTAGACCACCCGGAGGGGCCTGATCAATCCCCGTGTGGCCGGGGAGGCCCGGTTTTTTTGTAGGATTCCAGGATTCCCAGGGACTGGTGGTCCCCGCCGCGGGTTGCGCGGGGGCCTGGGGAGAGGGCTGAAAAACGAGGATCCGGCCATGGCTTCCAATAACTCTTCCCGCCCCTTGGACCGAAGGCGTTTCCTGGGGGGAGCGGCCTTGTCCGCCGGCGCCCTGGCTTTCGGCGGGGTCCTCCCAGGATGCTCCGTGTCCGGAAAGGGGACCGGGCCGGCCGGGGGTCGGCCCAACATCCTCTTTCTTCTGGCCGACGACCTGGGGTGGGGGGACGTGAAGGCCTTCAACCCTGCCTCCAAGATTCCCACGCCCAACCTGGACCGGCTCGCCCGGGAAGGGATGCGGTTCACCGACGCCCACTCGGGGTCGGCGGTATGCACGCCCACCCGCTACGGCGTGGTGACCGGGCGCTACTGCTGGAGATCACCCCTCGAGCGAGGGGTCCTGAACGGCTGGTCCCCCCACTTGATCGAGCCGGAGCGGTGGACCGTGGCCCGCCTCCTCGAGGAAAGGGGCTATCACACGGCGTGCGTCGGCAAGTGGCACCTGGGGATGGACTTCCCCAGGAAAGGGAAGAAGGGAGGGAAACGCGGGAAGGTGGATTACGAAGGCCGGATCGAAAACGGCCCGAACGCCCTGGGGTTCGACTACTTCTACGGGATTTCCGCTTCCCTGGATTTTCCTCCTTACGTCTACATCGAAAACGACCGTTTCACCGAGGTCCCCGACAGGATCTTCCCGGGATCCAGGTTTCCCGCCTACCTGCGGCGGGGCCCCATGGGACCGTCCTTCAAGCCCATGGAGACCCTGGACCACCTCGCGGGCAAGGCCGAGGCCTACCTGGAAGAGCGGGCCGAATCGAGGGACGGGAAGCCCTTCTTCCTCTACTTCGCCTTGACCTCCCCCCACAAGCCGGTGATCCCCACTCCCGAGTTCAAGGGGAAATCCGGGCTCGGGGATTACGGGGACCACGTGATGCACACCGACGCCGCCGTGGGGCGGATCCTGGACACCCTCGCCCGGTCGGGCCTGGAGAAGAACACCCTGCTCATCATTACCAGCGACAACGGCTCCTTCATGTTCCTCGTCGATTCCCCGGATTGTCCCAGGCGGCTGGTCAGGCGCGACCCCAAGACGGGGAAACTCCTGGACCACCTGGATGTCCCGGGGATCCAGGGCTACCTCTCCAGCCGACACCGGCCCAACGGCCCCTTCCGGGGCACCAAGGCGGACATCTGGGAGGGGGGCCACAGGGAACCCTTCATAGCGCGCTGGCCCGGGAAGATCCGGCCCGGGAGCGTATGCGCCGAGACCATCTGCCTGGGCGACCTGACGGCCACCTGCGCCGAGATCTCGGGGGGACCCCTTCCCGAGGGCGCCGGGCCGGACAGTTTCTCTTTCCTGCCTCTCCTTCTCGGGAAGGAGGAAACCTGGTCCCGGCCGCCCGTGATCCACCACTCCGGCAACGGGACTTTCGCCATCCGGGAGGGAAAGTGGAAGCTCATCGCAGGAAGCGGCTCCGGGGGCCGGGGCGTCCCCCGCAGCAGGCCCTGGTCCAGGCCCTACCAGCTCTACGACCTGGAGGCCGACCCGGGGGAGAGGGAGAACCTCATCGAAAAACACCCCCACATCGCCGCCCGCCTCACCGCCCGGCTCCAGGAGATCATCCGCGCCGGGCGCAGCGTGTAGGGGGGCAAAAAGGCGCCAAAATGGAGGGAGGTGGAACTCTACAAGGGTTCTGGTCCTCTTGGTGGCTCAAATAGGGGCAGTTCTCGTCAAAAAAGTGATAAAAAAACAAGGTAGAACATTGAAGAGATAGAGGAAAGAGCATATTATGTCACTCAGAGAACATTGCTAGCTTGGCAAAGAAGGAGGGAAAGAGTGCCCAAAGAGGCGTTGGACCTTGTCTTGATGGAAATGAATCCCTGGTGGGAGGATCCGGGAATCCGGCCTGCCAAAGAGGAAGGATGTATCTACAGGCGCCTTCTCCAGGGGAAGCTCAAGAGCCAGCTTCTTTCCGAGGACCAGAGGGCAATCGTCCTTCGCGGCCCGAGGCAGGTCGGGAAGACGATCCTTCTCCTCCAGACGGCGGAGGACATCCTGGAGCTTGGCGGCATACCTCTGAAAAACCTGGTCTATTTCGACTTTTCGGATGAACGGCTGGACTGGGAAATTTCGCCGCGGGAGGTTGTGGATCTCTGCTTCAGGTCCGCGGATCGGAATTCCCCGCGTTTTTTTCTCCTGGACGAGGTGGCCAAAGCCAAGGATTGGGCGGCCTGGTTGAAGCAGGCCGTAAAAAGGAAGGGTGATCGGTTCCTCGTCACCGATTCCTCTCCGGGAATCCTGAAGGAGGGAAAGGAAGAATCCGGGGTCGGCAGGTGGGATGATTATGTCCTGGAACCCCTGAGCTTCCGGGAGTTCCTGGGAATCGTCGGGAGGGGGGACGTGAGAGGGGAAAGCCTTTTTCGGGACCACCCCTTTCTCCTCGGGCGTTACCTCCGCCTGGGGGGATTCCCGGAACACGCAAGGCTGGAGGTGGACCAGGTCGAAGCTATTCGACGAATCCGCGATGACTTGGCATCCAAGGCCGTAACCGGGGATCTTGGCCGGTTCGTTGGAAACACGGAAGGCATTCGACGTCTTTTTTCCCTCCTGGTTCAGGAATCGGGAGGAATTTTCAATGCGTCCAACCTGAACCGGGATTTTGGGGTTTCGATCAACACTTTCAAAAAGTGGTGCCGGCTCTTGGAGCGTTCCATGCTCTTGCATTGGCTCCAGCCCTGGTCCCCCAAGGCTCGGACCAGGATTAGAAAACAGCCCAAGGTCTACGCGGCTGATCCGGGGATGGTTTCCGCCTTTCATGTCGGGGGACTTTCAGGCGCCATGGCCAAGGCTTTCGAGTCCGCTGTTTTCCGCCATTTGCGGGAAGCGAAGAAAACCTTGGCCGAGGCGATCCAAGATCCAAGCCTGGAGCTTTTCTTCTTCAGGATGGACAATAATTGGGAAATCGATTTTGTCTTGGCCGGGGAAAATGGATTCTGGGCCTTGGAAGTAACCTCGTCCATGCCGGGAAAGAAAGATTTCGCCCGACTTCTCGAGGCTGGAAAACGCTTGAAGGAATCCTTTGGGAAAAGGAAGAAAGCGAGGCTCATGCTCATACATGGAGGATTTCTTGATCGGATGGAGCCGGAAGGGCGGGCTCTTCCCTTGGGGGAATTCCTCCTTCGGCCTGAGGAGATCCTGCTGGAGGAGTGGGAAAGATGAAGGAGCAAGAAAAAATGGATCCTCTCCCCCTGGGGAGGCGGGAGGATCAACGCCTGGAGTTCAAGGGCCGGGACGCCCTGGGAGACCTGCGCGACATCGCCCGGGAAGTGGTGGCCATGCTGAATGCCACAGGCGGAGAGATCTGGATCGGGATCCGGGAGGCCGAGGGTTTCGCCGTGGCGGCGGAGCCCCTGGAGAAGGCCGGGAAAGAAAGAGATCGCCTCAACGACCATCTCGTGGAAGTGATCGAGCCGGCCCCCTCGGAAAAGGAGGTCCGCCTCCAGGTCGTTCCTGTGGGCCAGGGGAGGGGAGAGGTCCTGAAGGTCTCCGTGGGAAGACCGGAAAGGGGCGAAGGGGGAGAGCGAAAGCCTTACGCCCTGCTTGGGAAACAGGGGAGCAGGAAGTTCCTCCTCCGGGTGGGGGCCCGGATCCGGCCCATGGAGAGGGAGGAGATTTTCGGGGCCGCCGGCC
>JALUZX010000073.1 GCA_027011425.1 Planctomycetota bacterium | reverse complement strand
CCCCGCCCCGCTCCAGGAGGAAGGACGCGCCTTCCGGCCCGAAAGAGGGATCCAACGCCCGCACCTGGGCCTCCACCCCGGGCCCGATCCCGTAGAAAAGGGGCTCCGCCCCCCCGGGAAGGAAGTCCGCTGCCTTCCGGGTCCAAGGGTCTGCCGCGTTCAGCACGGCCCGCCCCCCCGGTGCCAGGCCCTCGAAGAGACGGAGCTTGGCCCGGAAGTAGGATTCCATCCCTCCGTGGTAGTCCAGGTGGTCCCTGGTCAGGTTCGTGAAGACCGCCGCCCGGAAACGGACCCCTGCGGTCCTTTCCTGGTCCAGGGCGTGGGAGGAGACCTCCATGGCGCACCCCTCCAAGCCCCGCTTTTCCATCTTTCTGAGCAAGGCCTGGACCTCCACGGGATCCGGGGTGGTGGTGAGAGCCGGCAGATGCCGGTCCCCCACCAGGTTTCCCACGGTGCCCATCAATCCCCAGGGCCGCCCCGCTTCCACGAAGAGGCCGCGGAGAAGGTGGCAGACCGTGGTCTTCCCGTTGGTTCCCGTCACGCCGGCGCAGAGGATCCTCTTCGAGGGCTCCCCGAAAAAACGGTCCGCTGCAAGCGCCAGGGCCCGCCGGACGCGGGGGGTTACAAGGCAGGGAACGGGGATTTCCAAGGGCCTGGCGGCCACCACGGCCACGGCCCCTCTTTCCACGGCCTCCCCGGCATAGGCGGCGCCGTCTTCCTTTACCCCGGGAACGGCGAAGAAGAGCCATCCCCGCTCCACCTTGCGGGAGTCCTGGGTCAGGCCCTCCAGGGGGAGGTCCCCCGGGAATCCTCCCAGGGGCACGATCCCTCCCAGGACCTCTCCCAGGGTGGACTTCACTGGGCCTTCTCCCTTTCCAGGAGTCCCAGAAGAATGTCCCGAACCGTGGGCCCGGCGTTGCTTCCCCCGTAAAAACGGCGGGTATTTTCCTTGTAGAAGACCGCCGCCGCCAGGTAGCGGGGATTCTCCCTCGGGGCGAACCCCACGAAGACCGCCCAGTAGCGCCTCTTTCCGCCGACTCGCATAAAGGAGGTTCCGGTCTTTCCACCCAGGAGCTTCCGCCCGAGGGGACCGGCCATGGAGTAGGCCGTACCCTTCTCCTCCGAGACCACCCGGCCCAGGATGGAGCGCATGGTCCGGGCCACTCCCGGAGATAGGATCCGCACGGGCCGGGCCGGCCGGAAGAGTTTTCTTCCCCTCCTGGGGTCGGTGATCTCCTCCAGGAGGAAAGGCCGGACCTTGAACCCCCCGTTCACCAGGGCGCAGTAGGCAGTGGCCAGGCCCGCCAAGGAGAGCCCGATGGCGTAGCCATGGGAGATGGAGGGCCCGTCCCAGCGGAGGAAGTTGGCCTGGTTGGCGGGGAGACGCCTCACTTTCCGGAAATCCGGCGCAGCCTCACCCGGCAGGGGAAGGTCCGTCTTCCGGTCCAGGCCGAACCTCTCCAGCCAGGCCACGTAACGCTCCGCCCGGAACATCCTTCCGATCTTCACGGCCCCGATGTTGGAGGACTGGACGATCACCTCCTCCAGGGGAACCCGGGAAGGCTCCAGGCGGTGGTCGTCGTGGATGGTCCGCCTGCACCCGGGAATCCTCCATCCGTCGGCCACGTTCCAGGAGCAGTCCACGATTTCGCCGGGCCGTACCAGCCCCTCCTGCAGGGCGGCGGCCACGATGAAACTCTTCATCGTGGACCCGGGGGGAAACCTGGATTCCAGGGCGTGATTCCGCCTCCCCTCCAGGGGACTGGCCTTCAAGTCGCCTGGGCGGTTGGGATCGAAGAAGGGCCAGGAGGCCAGGGCCAGGATCCTTCCGTTCCTGGGGTCCATGACCAGGGCCGCCGCCCACTTGGGCTTTACCCGGGCCGCCTCCCTGGCCAGGATCCCGGAGAGGAGGGATTGGATCCCCCCGTCCAGGCTGATCCGAGCCGTTCCCGCGGGCCTTGTAAACCTGGGTGGACTCACCAGGTAGCGGCCCAGCAGACCCCATCGGGCCAAATCGAGCCTGCAGGGAGGGAGTGGAGCCAGGGGACCGCCTTTCCGGCAGAGCGTCTCCAGGCCCAGGTAGTGGGGCCCGCGGGCCGTGGCGAAGATCGCCCCCACCAGGGGGCCCCCCTCCCGGCCCAGGGGATAAACCCTGGTATACCGTTTGCGCAGGGTAAGCCCCGCAGGGATCCACTTGCGGAGAAAGGAGGGGGAGCGGAGGCTCTCCAGGGAAGCGGCGGCCTGGATACCCCGGACAAGGACACGGTCCAGTTTCTTTTTCCCCTTGGCGGCCCGGGCCTCGCCTTCCCGGAGAAGCCGGAGGATCCTTTCCTTTTCCCGGGGGGAGAGCTTCCTGTCGGGCAGGAGAACCCTTTCCAGGTCCCGGAGCAACCCCAACGCCCCGCCCCGCTTCCGGGAGAGAGGTCCCTGGACGTAACAGTGGAGGTCGAAAACGGGAAGGTCCAGGGCCAAGAGCTTGCCCCGGGCGTCGGCAAGGGTTCCCCGGGGAGCCTCCAAGGCGCAGGAGCAATAGACCTGGCGGGCCGCTTTCTTCAGGAAGAGATCATGCCGGCCGATCTGGAGAAACCCAAGCCTGCCCAGGAGGGTAAAGAGGACAAGGAACAAGGGGACGGAAACCCAAAAGATCCTCTTTCCGATCCCGTGGGCCATGGGCCCTCCTCCTTTCCACCAACGCCCGGGTCCCGGACCCGGGACGAAAATCCGCCCTGCCTTCTTCCGACCTCGAAGCGCCGCCGGCCACGGGCGGGAACCCCCAGGGGCCTTCAACCCCGCCGGCGGCTCCTACAGGTCGTCACGTTGAACCCTGGAAGCCGGAGAGGCATCCCGTCCCTCCGGCCCCTCCGCTTTCTTGCCGAGGAGGCGAAGCAACCGCCGCCGCCCCTCGGGAGTCCTCCATTTGCGGAGCTTCCACCACCAGGCCAAGGCCTCCCCCTCCAGGTCGTGGACCCGAAGGAGTTCCCGGTAGAGTTCCCGCCTGAGGACGACCACCCTGTCCTGGACGCCCACGGTGACCAGGGACAGGGAAAAGAGAAGGATGCCGGCGGCGATGATCTTTCCATGCCTCATCCTTCCTCCCCCGGCGGAGTTCCGGGCGGGCCTGCCGCCCGGAGACGGGCGCTCCGGGCCCGCCTGTTCCGGTGGACCTCCTCGGCGGAGGGCCGGATAGGCTTGCGAAAGAGGGGAGACATCTTCTCCCGGAAAAACCTCTTCACCATCCGGTCTTCCAGGCTGTGAAACGAGATGACCGCCACCCTACCCCCAGGGCCCAGGATCGCTTTGGCCGCCTCCAGCCCCTCCCTGAGCTGGTCCAATTCGCGGTTCACCGCGATCCTGAGCGCCTGGAAGGTTCGGGTCGCCGGGTGAATCCGGCGGTGGGGAGAAGGTGGAACCGCCCGTGCCACCAGCTCCGCCAGGCGAGTCGTCGTTGAAATCGGTGCCTTGCGCCGCTCCCGGACGATGGCCCGGGCGATCCGGCGCGCGAAACGATCTTCCCCGAACTCCCGGATCAGGCTGGAGAGATCCCTCTCGGAAAGGCGGGCGACCAGGTCCGCAGCGGTGGGCCCGCCGGCGGAGGTATCCATGCGCATATCCAAGGGGCCTTCTACCATGAAACCAAAACCTCTATCAGGTGTGTCGAGAGCGGGGGAGGAGACGCCCAGGTCGAAAAGGATCCGGTCCGCATGATCGAAACCGGCCTCCCGGACCACCCGGGCCAACTCGGAAAACGGGGAATGAAAGAGCCGCGCCCGTCCCTCGAAAGGGGCCAGGCGGACCCGGGCCTTCTCCAGGATCGAGGCGTCCCGGTCCAGTCCCAGGAGGAGAGCCTTTCCTCCCGCCCGCTCCAGAAGGGCCGCCGCGTGTCCCCCGGCGCCTACGGTGGCGTCCACTACCACCATTCCTTCCGAAGGATCCAGGACATCCAGGACTTCCCGGAGAAGGACCGGGACGTGTCCGAACTCGTTTTCACCTTCTTCCGGGGGAAACATGCTCACATCCCCGCAAAAGAAGGGAACAGGCGGGGGCCGGGCCGGTCGGCCCCCGCCGGTGGACCTACGCCGGCCCACCCAGGTTCTGCATCGAAAGCTCTTCGTAGGCCTGCTCGAATGCGTCGGAACCCTCTTCGAGGATCCCGGCCCAACGCTCGGCGGAC
>JALUZX010000072.1 GCA_027011425.1 Planctomycetota bacterium | reverse complement strand
GAGGATGGGCACGGGCCTGGCCCTGGCCCTGGTCCGGAAGGGGTGGAGACCTTCCTGGATCTGTTCCCGCAGGCGGGTTTCCGTAAGAAGAGCCCGGGCGCTCCTGGGAGGGGGGAGGGGCACCCTGGATCCGGCCCGGGCCGTGCGGGAGGCTCAATTGGTGATACTGGGCGTTCCCGACGACGTCCTGGCTCCCCTCGTGGCGGGCATGGCCCGGGAGGGAGCGGTGAAGGCCGGTAGCTACTGGATCCACCTGAGCGGGTTTCACGGCCTGGAGCCCCTGGAGCCGGCGGCCCGGAAGGGAGCCGGGACCCTGGGAATCCACCCCATGCAGACCATGCCCGATCCCCGGAAAGGACCGGAGAGGTTGGCCGGGGCCTGGTTTTCCCTGGTGGGATCTCCCGGAGATCTCCCTTTTGGAAAGACCCTGGTGAAGGAGCTGGGAGGAAAAGCCGTGGTTCTCGCGGGAGAGGATCGCCCCCTCTACCACGCGGCGGCCGTCCTTGCCTGCAACGACCTGGTGGCCCTCCTCAGCCTGGCTTCCCGGGTCCTGGAAGAGGCGTCGGGAGGAAAGCTCGGCTGGAAGGCCCTGGCTTCCCTGGTGCGGGCCACCCTGGAAGGCGTGGAAGAACTCGGGCTCTCCCGGGCCCTGACGGGACCGGTGGCCCGGGGGGACTGGAAGGTGGTGGAGGGCCACCTGGAGGCCTTGAGGCGTCGGGCCCCCTGGGCCCTGGGCGCCTACAGACTCCTGGGCCTGGAGGCCTTGCGGCTGGCCGCGGAAAGCGGCGGGGGGCCGGGCTTGGATACGATCGATCGAATACTTGGGGAGGGTTTTTCTCCGGGGGAGTGAGCCCCCTTGCGGGGGAAGTGGTTTCTTTCGGGATGGAGGGCCGAGGAATTTCCAAGGCGCCGCTTGCAAGAAGAGGGAAAGATCCGTTTATAAATAAGAGGGAGGGTGGGACACAGGCGGAAGGTTCGAATGGCAAGGTCTCTTTTCGAAAACCGGGGCGCGCGCCGTCCAGCCCTGCTTGGAGCAGGGCTGCTTTTCCTGGCAGGCTCCCTTCTTGCCCAGGCCTCCCGACCTTCCAAGGCGGCTTCCCCCCGCCGGATCACCCCATTCCAAAAACTCCTGGCCGAACTCAAGGCCCTTCCACCCTCACCAGGGGGACGGCGGGAGAAGGTCAAGGTCCTCCGGAAGTGGTTCGTGCCAAGGGAAGCGGCGCGCCACAGGGCCCTCCAGCAACTTCTCCTCCAGGGGAAGGACCGGGAGAGCCGGATCGTGCTCCTGGGGTTTCTCAAGGACGACCTCCCCGTGCTTCTGGCCGACGGGAGGGGGAACACACCCGAGGGGAAGATCTTCAAGGGATACGTGGATCCTTTGGTCTCCTTGGCAGGCGGCAAGGATCCCCAACTCGCCGCGCAGGCGGTTCAGATTCTTCTCTCTCTCCCCTTTCAGGCCCGGCGGGGCAGGTTCCAGGCCCTCCTGGCCGACAAGAAGAATCCCCTCTTCCGCCGGGCCTTGCGGGCGGCCGGGGCCATGCGGGACTTGAGCCTGGCGCCTCTTGTGGCCCGGTGGCTCCAGGACAAGGACGCAGGGGGGGATGCCCGGGCGTCCCTCCGGACCCTCACCTTTCGTGAATTCCAGGATCCGGCGGACTTCCAGGCCTGGTGGAAGAAGGCCAAGAGCAAGTCCTGGGAGGAACTCCGGGACCTCTACCTTCAGGCCTGCCTGGACCGGGAACGGACCTTTCTCGAGAAGAAGGAGGCCTACGCCAGGAAAGCCCAGGCCCAGGTGGAGAAGGAACTGCTCCCCCTGGTGAAGGAGCTGGTGGCCACCCGGGTGAGAGCCCATTCCTGGAAAGAGCCCCTGGCCCTCCTGGAAAAGCCTCTCACCAGAGAGACCGCCCTGAGGGGGATCGTGGAAGCACTGGACGCCGACCCGGGGCTCATGGTTCTTCCCCAGGGGGAAGAGGGGAAGGCCTTCCACGGGGTCTTCGACCTCCTCCTCAAGTGGGCCTGCCGGGACGTTCCCGGCATGGGGGATTTACTTCTTTCCGCCATCGCCCACCTCTCCGACCTTCCCCCCCAGGAGAAGGACCTCCGCGGCCGAGCCTTGGCCTGCCTCAAGGCGAAAGCCCTGGCCGGGCCTGTGGAGCGCCGCCTTGCCGCCCTTCCTCTCCTGGCCTCCTTCACGGGCAAGGACGCGGACCGGGTGTTGCTGGAAATCCTTTCCCAGGACAGCAAGGAGCCCAGGATCCTCTACCGGGTGATCTCCCTTCTCAAAGAAAGGGAGCTGTCCCCCGACAAGGGCCTTCCCGCCGCCCTGGGAAGGGCCCAGGAGAGGCTGGAGGTCCTGCTCAGCAAGGACGGCCTTCCCCGAAGAGTCCGGACGGACGCGATCCTCTTCCTGGCCCGCTGGCCCTATTCCCTGGCCCTCCCCTTCCTGGAAAAAGTCCTCCTGGGCAAGGGGGGCCTGGGCCGGAAGCTCGAGGACCGGCTGGCCGCCGCCGACGCCCTCCTGGACATCCTCCAGCGTTTCCGCCAGGAAGAAACGGTGGTCCGGAAGGTGGAAAAGATCCTTGTCGCGGGTCTCGCCTCGAGGGATCCCAAACAACCCGGACTCTCCAGGGTGCGGACGGCCTGCGCGGAAAAACTGGGAAGCGATTTCTTCCTGGAAAGGCCCGAGAGGCCTTTCCTGGTTCGGGGGCTGGGCGAGGCCCTTCTCTGTGAAACCAGCCCGGACGTGGTGGAAACCTCCATCACATCTCTTTTGAAGCTCGGGCTGAAGGCGGCCAAGGTGTCGGACGCCAAGACCCTGGCGGAAGTCCGCTCCTGGCTGGTCAAGCGGGTGCAGGCCAAACCCTCCGATCCCAAGGAGAGGGACTGGCTCTTCAGCGCCATCCTCGAGCTTTCCGACGGAGAGCCGGCGGCCAAGCTCCAGGCGGCCTATGCTTTCGGACGGGTTGGAGACCGGGCCCACGCGTTACCGTTCTTCGCCGAACTCACGGCCAGGCTTCCCCTCCCTGCCGGCATTCTCGGCACGGATAAGGTCCAGGCTGCCCGGAAACAGGCTTCCATCCTCCTGGACCACTTCGCCCTCCTGGTCACGGGGAGACTCTTTACCCCAGCCCAGGGAAGGGCCTCCCTTCTGGAGAATCTTTCCTTCCCCGAACTGGAGCTGGCGGGAAGCCTCCTGGAGGCCTTGGACAAGGAGAGGGCCAAGGGAAACCTTCCCCAATGGGGAGTCAGGGAGAACCAGTGGGCGGCGGAGATCCTCTGGCGCCTTGCCACGGCCAAGAGAAAGGCCCATGAGGCCTCTGCGCCTTTCTTTCAAAGGGCCGCTTCCGCCATCCAGGTGCTCCTGGCCCAGGGAAAGGTGCCTCCCAAGGAGGTGCCCCGCCTGTCCTTGCGTTTGGCCGAGTCCTTGCTGGAAGGCAATGAAACCAAGAAAGCCCTCATTCAGCTCTGGTCCCTGGTGAAGAAACCGGACCTGGAGAAACAGGTCCGCCCCCTCCTGGCCCGGGCCCTGGAGCGATCGAAGGACTGGGCCCAGGCGGGAGCCCAGTGGGCGGAGGTGGCCCGCACCCTCCCCAAGGGATCCAAGGAGTGGTGGCTGGCTTCCTTGAAACGCGTGGAGTGCATGGCCCGTGAGGGCAAGACCGCCGAGGGGCGGCAAGTCCTGGCGGCCCTCCTCGAGAACGGGAAGCTCGGAAAGGGGCCCGGTTGGGAGGAGGTGGGCAAGAGGCTTCTCCTTCTCCAGGCTCTTCTCGCTCCCAGGAAAGCCCCGCCCCCCGGTCCCGGGGCGAACCCTCCGGCCGCCTCTTCCGGGGCGGGGAAGGGGAAGGCGAAGGAAGGGAAAAAGTAAATTTTCACATCCCTCTTGCATCCTGCCAGGGAAGACGTAATAAAGGGGAACTCCAGGGCCGGAACGGCCCTGGATTCGTAACGCGGGGTGGAGCAGCTGGCAGCTCGTCGGGCTCATAACCCGGAGGTCGCAGGTTCGAATCCTGCCCCCGCTACCATGACAGGAAGGGGGGGGAAGGCTGAACGCCTTCCCCCCCCTTTTTTTGCCTCCTCCGCAAAATCTGTGGGTCTTTGGAGGGCCAAAAGGGTGGACCATTCACGGAACAGCCCGCAAAAGGGCAAGTTTCCGGCCTTCCAGCCTTTCCCTTGGAT
>JALUZX010000071.1 GCA_027011425.1 Planctomycetota bacterium | reverse complement strand
AGAGGAACCTGATCAACAACTTCTGCATCAGCGTGATCGGGAACTGGCCGCGCTGCACCTCCTGCCACATCGGGTACGGCTGGGAGGACATGTCCTTCGACTTCAAGAAGAAAGACAACGTGGACTGCCTGGTCTGCCACGACAACTCGGGCCTCTACGTCAAGGATCCCAAGGGCGCGGGCTACCCCATGAAGAACGTGAACCTCCTGGCCTGCGCCAACTCCGTGGGGCTTCCCAAGCGCAGGAACTGCGGGAGCTGCCACTTCCGCGGCGGCGGGGGGGACGCCGTCAAGCACGGCGACCTGGACAACTCCCTGATCCTTCCCACGGTCCGCGTGGACATCCACATGGGAAAATACGGCTTCGAGTGCATCGACTGCCACCGGACCAGGCACCACCGGCTTCCCGGTGCAGCCATGTCCGTCACTCCCTACAAGACCCTCCGCGTGGAGTGCACCGACTGCCACGCCAAGCGTCCCCACGCCGACGAGCGGCTCAACGCCCATGTCACGACCGTGGCGTGCCAGACCTGCCATATTCCCTATTTCGCCATCGACGATCCCACCAAGATGACCTGGGACTGGAGCGAGGCGGGAAAGAACGCGGCCCAGCTCAAGAAGGACAAGCCCGAACTCTTCCGCCGGGTCATGGAGCACTGGAACCCTCCCGAAGAGGTGAAGACCCTTCCCCCCAAGGAGAGGGAGAAGAAGGCCCTGGAATTCTTCATGGAATACCTCACGGAGAATCACCTCTACTTGAAGATCAAGGGCGTCTTCACCCTGGCCGAGAACGTGAAACCCGAATATTACTGGTACAACGGCAAGGCCTACCGTTACTTGAAGGGCGACAAGATCGACCCCTCCAGGCACGTCGTCCTGGTCCGGCCCCTGGGGAACATCAAGGACCCGGCGGCCAAGATCTATCCCTTCAAGGTTCACCGGGCGATCCAGCCCTACGACAAGAAGTTCAATTACCTCCTCTTCCCCAAGCTCTACGGGAAGGGAGGCTTCTGGAGCGACTTCGACTGGGAAAAGGCCTTCCGGTTGGGGGCGAAATACTCAAAGCTTCCCTACAGCGGTGAATACGGGTGGGTGCACACCGACATGTGGTGGCCCATCGACCACATGGTGGCCCACAGGGAAAAGGCCCTCCAGTGCGTGGATTGCCACAGCCCCAAGGGGAGGCTCGACTGGAAGGCCCTGGGCTACGACGGGGACCCGGCCTTCTCGGGCACCCGTTTCTTCCTGGAAATGCCCCTGGGATGCAAGGAAACCAAGCGATGAAGAGCATGTGGAAAGGCGTTCTCTTGGGGGTCCTCTTCGGCTCGGGGTGCCTGGCCGCGCAGGAAGGGTCTTTTCATCCTCCCGTGCGGTTTCTCGACGCCCGGGGCCGGAGCGTCCTCGAATCGGGCGGACCCGTCTCCAGCATCCGGACCTGCGGGCAATGTCACGATGCGGCGTATATCCAGGCTCACAGCCAGCACGTGTGCGTGGGATTCCGGGAGACCGCGCCCGTGGGGAAGGTCCCCGGCGGGCGGCCCTGGGACTGGAGCCCCGGCCTCTTCGGGCGCTGGGATCCGCTCTTCTACCGGTATCTCACCCCCAAGGGAGACCCGGCGCTGGACATGGGGACGGCCGACTGGGTCCGCCTCATGGGGTGGCGGCACGTGGGGTGGGGCCCGGCCCACTACGCCCGGAACATGACCGCCCTCCCGGATCTCCCCCCCGGACCCAAGGGCGACCCGGAAACCTGGGTCCTGGACCCCCGGACCGGCCGGCCCAGGCCCTGGGACTGGAAGAAGTCCGGGACCACGGAGATGGACTGCTTCCTCTGCCACATGGCCGGGCCGGACAACGCGGCGAGGATCGCTGAACTCCGGGCCGGCAGGTTCCGGTGGGCCGTCACGGCCACCCTGGCCGGGACGGGGCTGGTGGAGCGCAAGGGGGGGAAGTGGACCTGGAAGAAGGACGCTTTTTCCAGGGACGGTTCTCCGCGGAAGGATCTTTTCGGCGTGACCTCCCCGACCTGCACCAACTGCGGGGCCTGCCACGGGCTGGTCCACCATTCCCCGGAGCCCATCACCCTGAAATACGACCTGGAGAAGGAGTTCAGCACCGAGACCATGGGGCAGGTCTGCTCCGGCCAGAGAATCGGGGCCTCGGGGCTGAACCTGAAGGACAAGGTCCGGCTCTCCCGCCCCTGGGACATCCATGCCGAAAGGGCCGTGGGGTGCATCCATTGCCACCACGCCCTGGACCATCCCGGGCTCTACAAGGAGAGGAAGGGGACCCGGCCCTCCTTTCTCACCTTCGACCCCAGGGTCCTGGAACTCGGCAAGTACCTGAGGCGGCCGGACCACAATTTGGCCAAGGGCCATGCGGCCCAGTATCCGGACGCGAAGCTTCTCCGGGGCACGGCCAGGCGTTGCGTGGATTGCCACGACTACGAGGACACCCACCAGTGGCTTCCCTACGCCGAAAGGCACGCAGAGAAGCTGAGATGCGAGGCCTGCCACATTCCCCACATGTATGCGCCGGCTCGGATGCAGACGGACTGGACCGTCCTCACCAGGGAAGGAAAGCCCCGGGTCGAGCGCCGGGGGATCCTGGGGCCGGCGGGGGACGTGCGCTCCCTCATCACGGGATTCGATCCCCTCCTCCTGGTGGGCGACCTCCAGCAGGAGGAGGGCAAGCTCACTCCCTGCAACCTGATCACCTCCTGGTATTGGGTGGGCGGAAAGCCCGAGAGGCCGGTGAGACTCTACGACCTCGAGAAGGCCTGGCTCCAGGACGGCGCCTACCACCCGGACCTGGTCGAGGCCCTGGACGCGAACAAGAACGGGAAGGTGGACCCGGAGGAGTTGAAACTGGACACGCCGGCCAAGGCGGCGGCCGTCAAGAAGAGACTCGTCGCGGTGGGGGTCGAGAACCCCAGGATCGTGGGGGAGATCCAGCCCTACTCCATCCACCACGACACGGCCTCCGGGAAGTGGGCCGTCAGGGAATGCGTGGATTGTCATTCCAGGAATTCCCGCTTGACCCGGCCTTTCCGGCTCGCCGCCTACGTTCCCGGCGGGGTTCTCCCGAAGCCCGTGGGGGATTCGCACGTGGAGATCGACCCGGCGGCGATCGTGAAGAAGGGGGACGCCCTCTACTACCGGCCCGCGAGCAGGGCGGAAGGGCTCTTCATCCTCGGCCGCGACCGCCTGGGATGGGTGGACAAGCTGGGCATCCTCTTTTTCGTGTTGACCCTGGTGGGAGTCTTCCTCCACGGGGGAGGCAGGATCCTGGCCGCCCGTCGGAGGAGGAAGGGGGCGCAAGCATGACCCGCGTATACATGTACACTGTTTTCGAGAGGATCTGGCACTGGGTGCAGGCCCTGGCGATCCTGGCGCTCCTGCTCACGGGGCTCGAGATCCACGCGCCGGAGACCTTCGGGTTCATGGCCTACAAGGACGCAGTGTGGACCCACATCGTCCTTGGATTCATCCTCGTGGCGGACGCCTTCATGGGGGTCTTCTATTTCCTCGTCACGGGGGAGATCAAGCAATACCTCCCCGAGCCCACGGGCTTCATTTCGCTTGCCGTGAGGCAGGCTCTCTATTACTTGAGGGGGATCTTCAGGGGCGAGCCCCATCCCCTGGAGAAGACGCCGGGAAACAAGTTGAATCCCCTGCAAAAGATCACCTACCTGGGAATCCTGAACGTCCTCCTTCCCCTGCAGGTGATCACGGGGATTCTCATCTGGGGAGCCAAGCAGTTTCCCGCCCTCCGTGAAGCCCTGGGCGGACTCCAGGTCCTGGTGCCCATCCACGCCCTGGTGGCCTGGATCTTCGGGGCTTTCATCGTGATGCACGTCTACCTCACCACCACGGGCGCCACCCCCCTGGCGAACATCAAGGCCATGATCACCGGGTGGGAAGAGATGGAGGAGCACGGCGCGGAATCGACAGGGAACGAACCTTCCAAGGGAGTCGAGACATCATGAACAGCAAGATCCCCAGCAAGGTCTCCTGGAACCCCTACCTGGGGGGACTGGTCCTGGGAACGGTCCTCTTCCTCTCCTTCGTCCTCACCGGATCGGGGCTGGGCGCCTCGGGCGGGTTCTACCGCCTGGTGGGTTGGGCGGGGAGCATCGTGGCGCCTCACCACGTGGACGTGACCCGGGACCTGGCCAAGAT
>JALUZX010000070.1 GCA_027011425.1 Planctomycetota bacterium | reverse complement strand
GGGAGGGAGGGCACGGGGTGCGGTCCCCCCGAGGGGGCCTTCCCCTTCCCAGAAGAGGGGCAGGTGGAAGTGGACCCGCCAGAGGGCCGGCCTTTCGCCCTCTACGCCTCCCAAAGCCTGGGGAAGGTCCATGAAAAAGCCCTTCAACCCGCCTTCCTCGTCCCACCAGGTGACCTGGTGCAGATAGACAGGCTCGGCGAATGGCGCCAAGGCCTCCCGCCAACCCGCCCGGCCGGGCCGGACTTCCAGGGCGCTGGAAAGCTGGATCTTCCCCACCCGGATTCCTTTTTCGGCGGCTTTTTCCAAGGGCCGCATCGGGTCTTCCCCCATGACAGCCTCGTGGCAGGTGTCCAGGCAGAGACCGACCCGGCGCCGGCAGACCTCTTCCAGGCCCTCTTTGCGGGCCGCCGGAAGGAGATCTTTTTCGAACCAGCGGAAGAAATCGGCGGCCTTCTCCAGGAGACACCCCGGCTCGGGCTCCACGGAAAGGACCAGGTCCACCCCCTCCCGGAGACTCGTCTCATCCGCACCCTGGGCGGCCCGGACCAAGTTCGCTGTCCCCTCTCGGAGAAGGGCTTCCCTTTCCCCACCACTCCCGGCCCATCCCAAGGGAAGGGTGCTCACCGGCAGGACCTCACCCTTCCGGGCCAGGAGGGCGGCGACCTCCATGGCCCGGAGGGTGTATTCCAGCCGCTCCCTGGAAGCCCACGAGGGAAGGTAGACCTTTTCCTTGACCCTTTCCCCGTGAAAGCGGCCCATGGGAAAGAGATTGGCCGTGGCGAGAAAGAACCCCTCCCGGGAAAACTCTTGCTCCAGGGCGCGCAGCTCCCGGGGGTTCTCCTTGAGGCGGGAGACCAGCCGGCCCGGAAACCAGAGCCCCAGGCCCATGGGCTCCTTTCCGCCCCGGGCCCGGCGGACCTCCCGGGCCTGTCCCCGGAGAAACTCCCGGAGATCTCCCAGGCCCGCAGCGGGCTGGAGATTGGCGCACCAGGTGAGAAGGACCATCGGACGAGACCTCAATCCTTTCCGCCGGAACGGCTCCCATCCGGCGGGAGCAGTTCCAGGACCGCCAGCAAGGGCCTGTGGTCCGAGGCCTCGGGCTCGTCCAGGACCTTGAACTCCAGGACCCGCCAGCGCCGGGCCGGCCGGAAGAGAATCCAGTCGATCTTCCTGCCGGGCTTGTCCGCCGGGAAGGTGGGCCTCCGGCGCCGGTCCGCGGGGGTCCAAAGCTTGAAGAACTCTTTCATGGCTCGCCCGCCGGGCCGGGCGTTCAAATCCCCCGCCAGGATCATGGGCCGGTCGCCCAAGGCCGCGGCCACCCGGTTGATCTCCTTTGCCTGGGCTACTCTCTGGGCCTGGGACAAGTGGTCCAGGTGGGTGCCGAAGAAGACGATCCCCGGCCCGCTCCCCGCCGGGCGGACCCGGACCTCCAGGAGGGCCCTGGGTTCGTATCCCTTGGCGGCGGGAAGGGGATGGCGGATCACCCGCAGGAGGGGGAAGCGGCTGAGAATCCCCTCTCCGTATCCTCCGCCGTCGAAATCCATGGCCTTTCCAAAGACCCCGTGAAGGCCCGTCTTCCGCCCGAGGAGCCCGGCTTCCCGGATCCCCAGGGAACGTCTCGTCCCCTCGTCCACCTCCTGGAGGGCGACCAGGTCGGGCGCGGCCCGCCGGATCACCCGGGCCTGGCCGTCCAGATCCATGCCCCCCTCCATCCCAAGGCCGTGACGGATGTTGTAGGAAAGAACCCGGATCCTCACCGGGCGTGGGGGAGGCGGAACGACGCCGCACCCCGCCTGGAGGAAGACCGCCAGGAAAAATAGAAGCAAGAGAACGCCCGCCCCTTGGATGATGCGCCCCATGGGCAGCCTCCATGTTCGAACAGGTTGGATCAAAAGAACTCAACCTACCGAAAGGTCCGGCGGCGAAAAGAGGAGAGGAAAAAAACCGCCCCGGCCGTCTTCCGGCCGGGGCGGCGCCTTGGAGCGGGTGATGGGAGTTGAACCCACGACAATCACGTTGGCAACGTGATGCTCTACCACTGAGCTACACCCGCACGCGGAAGGCACATTGGAAAAACCGGGCCCTCTCTTGTCAACCCCTCCTTCCAGGGGGTGAGGGAAAAGAGAAAAAAGGTACAATGCCCCTTCTTTCCCGGCAGGTGCCCCAGAGGTCGATCCATGGAAATCCGAAACGTCCCCCAGCTGATCCTCCAAGCCTGCCGCTCGTTTCCGGAGAGGACCGCCTTCCTCCGGGCCGCGCCACGCGAGGATGGGGCCTGGACCTTCCGGGAGCTGGAGGAAAAGGTCCGCCGCGTAGGGACGGCCCTCTGGGCACGAGGAGTCCGCCCGGGAGACCGGGGGGTCCTCCTTTCGGGAAGCCGCCGTTGCTGGTTCGTGGCGGACCTGGCCTTCACCGGCCTTGGGGGGATCGACGTTCCCCGGGGCGCCGACACGACCCACCCGGAACTCCGGGCCCTGCTCCGTCACTCCCAGCCCAGGTGGGCCTTCGTGGAAAGCCCCGGCCTTGCCGCTTTCGTCGAGGAGGAGCGGGACGCCCTTCCCGAACTTAGGGAGATCTTCCTCCTCCCGCGGGAGGAGAACTCCCAGTGGACCGACCTGGAAACCCTGGACAGGCTCGGAGCAGACCTCCTCCGCCGGGGGGACGCATCCTTCCAGGATGCTCTCCAGGCGGTGGACTCCGGCCACCTGCTTACCCTGGTCTACACCTCGGGAACCACCGGGAATCCCCGGGGCGTCATGCTCACCCACGGAAACGTTCTCTCCAATATCTTGCGCCTTCCCGAAATCGTGGATCTGAAACCCGGCGGGATCTGCCTCGGCCTCCTTCCCCTCTGGCATGTCCTGGAACGGACCGTGGATTACTATGTGCTCTCCAAGGGATGCTCGGTGTGTTTCACCGACAAGCGGCGGTTCAAGAAAGATCTCCGGGAAGTGGGGCCGAGCCTGATGGCCACCGTTCCCAGGGTCTGGGAAAACATCTACGACACCATCCAGGCCCGCCTGGAGAACATGGAGGGACTGCGGGGAAAGCTGGCCCGCAGGCTGGCCCTCTCGGCGGCCCGAAGGGCCCGGGGGGAAGCCTCTCTTTGGGAGAGACTTCTCTGGAAGCTCCTGGGAAGGGGGATGAGGTCCCGGACCCGGGAGGCCCTGGGAGGGCGGCTCCGGTGCGCCGTATCCGGCGGGGGAAGCCTTGCCCCCCACGTGGACGCCTTCTTCGTCGGCGCCGGGGTGCCCCTGCTCAACGGCTACGGCCTCACCGAGACCTCGCCGGTCCTCACCTGCCGCCGCCTGGAGAAGAACAAGCCTTCCGGCGTGGGCTTTCCTCTTAGCGACACGGAGATCCAGGTCCGGGACGAGGAGGGCCGCCCCCTTCCCCCGGGAAAGAAAGGAAGGATCTTCGCCCGGGGGCCCCAGGTGATGCGGGGCTATTACAAGAATCCCGAGGCCACCCGCCGTGTCCTCTCCAGGGAAGGTTGGCTGGACACGGGGGACCTGGGAATCCTTTCCCCCGGCGGATCCCTGGAGATCACCGGCCGGGCCAAGGAGACCATCGTCCTCGCCGGAGGCGAGAACGTGGAGCCCGCGCCCCTGGAAGCGGTTCTCACCAGTTCTCCCCTCATCTCCCAGGCCATGCTGGTGGGCCAGGACAAGCGCCGGCCCGGGGCCATCCTCGTTCCCGACCGGGACAGGCTGGCCCAGGAGATCCCCCCGGAGAAGTGGAGGGTGGAGGGAGACGTCCACACCTCCCGGGAGGTGCGGGAGATCTTCGCCCGGGAAATCAAGCGGCTTTGCACCGGGGAAAACGGCTTCCGGCCCTTCGAGAGGATCGGCCCCTTCCTTGTCCTGGCCCGGCCCTTCACCCCGGAAAACGGTCTTCTCACCCCCACCCTCAAGATCCGCCGCCTCAAGGTCCTGGAGAAATACGGTTCCTTGATCGATCGAATGTTCCGGGAGAAAGAAAGGGCGCCCGCCGCCCGGTGAGGGGCCCTTGCCGGTTCAGGGGAAGATCAGGCGGGACTTCCCTCCCGTCGGCCTGGAAGAGAGGCGCAGCCGGGCGGTCAAGGATCCGGCCAGGCGAACGGCCTCGGGAAGGTCTTTCCCCAGAACCAGGTATCCTGTCAAGGCCGAAGAGAAAACGCATCCCGTTCCATGAACCTCCCCCAGCG
>JALUZX010000069.1 GCA_027011425.1 Planctomycetota bacterium | reverse complement strand
GTCCTCGGCGGAGGCCGTGGCGGCCCTGGAATTCGGGGCCTCCGCCGAGGACCTGGCCCGGACCTGCCACGCCCACCCCACCCTGGCGGAAGCTCTCAAGGAGGCCGCCCTTGCCGTGGACAAGCGGGCCCTCCATTCCTGATATTTTTCCCTTTCCGAAAGCCCGGGGGCCTGGGATGAATTGAGGAAAGGAAAGAAGGAAGGAACGTCCCCCGGCCCCTGGAGAGCGACCTGGTGAGAATCTTGTCCTGGAAATTTCCGCCCCCAAGACCCCTGCTCGCGGCCCTCCTGGTCCTCCTTCCCTGTTGCCAGGGCGCCGGAAGGGGAGAGCGCGTCCCGGGCCCGGGGGCCCTTCCCCGCGCCGGGGCCCAGACCCCTTCCCTCCTGGCCCGGGCCCTGGAAAAGGCCCGGAAAGAGGGCAAGCTCGTCCTGGTGGAGATCTACGATCCTTCCTGCAAGTACTGCCGGGCCATGGAGGAGGTCTTCTTCCAGCCTGCGGTCCGGAAGGTCCTGGGGGAATACGTCTGGATCAAGATGGGGATCCGGGGAAACCCCCTGGTCCGGCGCTTCAAGCTGGACATGACCCCCGCCCTCCTTGTGTTCCGCCCCGACGGGAAGCCCATGGAGGACATCCTGGAAGGGTTTCGTTCCGCCCCGGTCCTGGCGGCGGAGCTGGAGGATTTCCGCCGCCTCTTCCAGGGGGAGGAGGAAGTGGAGATCCCCATGGACCGCCACCCCATGGCCGGGCACGGGTGCAGGATCAAGGAAAAGCGCTAGGTCTGGACCCATTCTTTTCCCGGGCTAGGATGGGAGGGTCGCTTGCGGTCTTTTGCCTCCGGAAACCCAGGTAAGAGGAAGTTTTTTTCCAGAATGAAATCGCGCTCCAGATGGTGTTTGCCCCTGCTGGGGGCCCTTCTTGCCACGCTCCCCCTCGCCTCCTGCGGAAAGAAGGGAAACGGGGAGGGAACCCGCTCCGGAACGGGAGCCTCCAAGCCGGCGGTCTCCAAGCCGGGCAAGACGGGGAATTCCTCCGCCCGGGCCCTCCCCGAGGAAGTGACCAGGGGCCTTCCCAAGAACATGGTGGAGGCCCTGCTCAAGGCCCACAGGGAGAAGCGGCTTCTCCTTGTGGAGGTCTTCGACCCGGAGTGCAACTTCTGCCAGGACATGGAGAAAGTCCTCCAGGAGCCGGACGTGCAGAAGGCGATGAAGCCTTATCTCTACATCAAGGTCGGCAAGGACGCGGAGCACCTGGTGGAGGAATTCGCCCTCCAGATGACGCCCACCTTCCTGGTCTACAAGCCCGACGGGAAGCCCATGGATGATTGCCTGGAAGGGTTCCGCTCCGGCAAGGTCTTCATCGCCGAGCTGAAGAACATCCAGAACATCTACCAGGGAAAACCCCAGATCGAGATCCCCGAGGACGATCATCCCAACTACGGAAAGGGCTGAGGCATTTGAGCCCGGCCTTCGTGCAAGGCCCGTTTTCTCCTGTTTTTCTTGGTTTCATCGGGAAGGGCGCCGCCGGGCGCCCTTCGGCGAGGAGGAGCTGATGTCCTTCTTTTTCCGCAAGCAGGCCCACCTGGAAGCGGGCTTCGAGTCCTTCCTGGGTTGCATCGAGAGATGCCTGGAGGTCTTCCTTCCGGGCATGCTCTCCTACCTCGAACACGGCCTGGGGGAATCCTTCGAGAAATCCGTCTCCCTGGCCCACGCGGCCGAATCCGAGGCCGACGACATCCGGACCGACCTGGAGCGGACCCTCTACAAGGAAGAACTCCTCCCCGACAGCAGGGGGGACCTGCTGGGCCTTTTGGAGGCCTGCGACCGGGTGGCGAACAAGACCGAGGACGTGCTCTTCTCCATCAGCATCCGCCGGATCGAGCCGCCCGGGGAGTTGCGGGAGGACTTCCAGGCTCTTCTGGGCAAGGTGGAAGCCAGCGTCCGCACCCTCCTCAAGGGGATGCGGGTCTTCTTCGTCCACCCCAGCGAGGTCCGGCCCTTCGTGGAGGAGGTGGACCGCCACGAATCGGAATGCGACCACATCCAGCATGAAATCCTCCGGAAGGTGTATGCCCTGGACTGGCACCTCTCCAGGAAGATGCAGATCGACGACCTGGTCAAGGAGATCGGCGCCATTTCCGACGCGGCGGAAGGGGCGAGCCGGCGCCTGGACATCACGGCCATCAAGCGGAACCTCTGATGTATTCCTACCTCTTGGGGAGCCTCTACCTGGGCTGGGCTCTCGGCTCCAACGACGCCGCCAACGTCTTCGGAACGACCGTCACGAGCCGGATGCTCAAGTGGAGGACCGCCGCCTTTTTGGCGGCGGCCTTCGTGATCCTGGGGGCCTACCTGGAGGGGGCGCCGGGCATCGAGACCCTCTCGGGCCTGGCCCGGGGCCAGACCCTGGCCTCGGCGGGCCTTCTCTCCCTGGCGGCGGCCCTGGCGGTGACGGTTCTCACCTTCCTCAAGCTTCCGGCCTCCACATCCCAGGCCGTAGTGGGGGCCATCATGGGAATGGCCCTCTACCGGGGGCAGACGGTGAACTGGAGCGAACTCCTGAAGGTGGGGATCTGCTGGATCGCCACCCCCCTGGGCGGGGCCCTCTCGGCGGCCCTCCTCTACGTGGCGGGACGGGCTCTCATCTACCGGCTCAAGATCAACATGATCCGCCTGGACGGATATATTCGATTGGGGATGATCCTGGGCGGGTGCTACGGGGCCTACGCCCTGGGGGCCAACAACGCGGCCAACGTGACGGGGGTCTTCATGGGAACGGGGCTCTTCGGCCTGCGCGGCGGCGCCGAGGCGAGACTCCTGGCCCTCCTGGCGGGAGGCGCCATCGCCTTCGGGATCCTGACCTTCAGCTACCGGGTCATGGTGACCGTGGGCCGCTCCCTCTACGACCTGGACCCCTTTTCCGCCCTGGTGGCCCTCCTGGCCCACTCGGTGACGGTCCACTCCCTGGCCGTGGTGGGGGTCCCCGTCTCCTCCACCCAGGCCATCATCGGCGGGGTCCTGGGGGTGGTGGCCGTCCGGGGCCTCTACAAGCTCAACCTCCGGGTGCTCGTGATGGTCCTTCTCGGGTGGATCGCCACCCCCTTGCTGGCCGGCCTAGCCGCCCTGGGCGTGGCCCGGCTCCTCCTTCCCGGGTAACCTCCCCGGCCGGGAAGGGAAGCGGGAGGAACGCGAGGCGACCATGAAGGATTGGCGTAGAACCGTGACCTGCGGCGAACTCTCCTCCGGGGACGAGGGCCGGCAGGTCGTCCTCAACGGCTGGGTGACGGGTCTCAGGGACCACGGGGGCATCCTCTTTCTCGATCTCCGGGACCGGTACGGCCGGACCCAGCTCGTGGCCGACACGGACGCGCCGGCGGAACTGCTGGAAGAGATCCGCTCTCTCCAGGCGGAGACGGTGATCGCCGCCCGCGGCCTGGTCCGCCTCCGGGCCGAAGGCCAGGCCAACCCGGACCGGACCACGGGGGAGATCGAAGTGGCCCTCCAGGAGATCCAGGTCCTGGGGCCCTCCAGGCCCGTGCCCTTCGAGATCGTGGACAAGGAGGAATCCAGCCAGGAGACCAGGCTGAGATTCCGATACCTGGATCTCCGCCGCAGGCCCATGCTCGAGGCCCTGGAGGCGCGCTCCCGTTTTCTCATGGCCGTCCGGAGCCGGCTCCACGAGGAAGGCTTTCTCGAGGTGGAGACGCCGATCCTCACCAAGGCCACCCCCGAGGGGGCCCGGGACTACCTGGTGCCGAGCCGGGTCCATCCCGGGAAGTTCTACGCCCTTCCCCAGTCCCCACAGCTCTTCAAGCAGCTTCTCATGGTGGGGGGGGTGGACCGGTACTTCCAGGTGGCCCGCTGTTTCCGCGACGAGGATCTCCGCGCCGACCGCCAGCCCGAGTTCACCCAGATCGACCTGGAGATGTCCTTCGTGGAGGAAGAGGACGTCCTTTCCACCGTGGAGAACATGGTGAGCGCCGCCTTCCGGGAAGGCTTCGGCATCGACGCCCCGGCCCCCTTTCCGCGTCTCACCTGGAAGGAGGCCATGGACCGGTTCGGCTCGGACAAGCCGGACCTGCGCTTCGGGCTTGAGATCGTCGATTTCACACGTGAAGCGAAAGATTCGGCTTTCCGTGTCTTCTCCGGGGCCGTGGCCTCGGGGGGCGTGGTCCGGGGGATCAGGGTTCCCG
>JALUZX010000068.1 GCA_027011425.1 Planctomycetota bacterium | reverse complement strand
GTCCCCGCCATCCTGGAAAGCTCTTCCACCACTCTCTCCACTTCCAGGCTCTCCAGGGAAGGCGCCCCGGCCAGGCAGACCGCTCCCGGCCAGGGGGGACCCCAGACCAGCGGATCCGTAGGGCCGAAAAGCACAAGAGAAGGCACCCCCAGGGCGGCCGCCAGGTGCGAAGGCCCCGAATCGTTTCCCACGTAAAGAGAGGCCCCCGCCAGGCGCCGTCCCAGGTCCAGGACCTCCTGGAGAACCTCCACGAAGAGTCCCTCCTCCCTGAAGAAAGCCGGGCCGGGCCCCTTTTCTTCCTCTACGGGCCCGAGAAGAACTCGCACATCCCAGCCTCGCTCCTCCAGGAGCCTTCCAAGCCTGGCGAACCGCCCGGCACCCCAGGCCTTCCCGGGAGAACCCGCCCCGGGGTGAAGAACAGCCAGGGGCTTTCCCTCCTTCCGGCCTTGCCCGGCTTTCGCGGCCAGGGCCTTCTTCAAGGTCTCCAGGGGAGGGGGCGGCCAGGGCGCGGATTCCTCCAGGCCCAGCCTGGAAAGAACCTGGCGGGTCAAAGGCTTCCGGACCCCCTTCTCCGGCCCGGGCCGGAAGAGACGCACCCTCCCCCACTCCAGGTCCTCCACCCATTCCAGGAGGACCCTGGAAGCCCGGGCCAGCTCGGGGGGAGGAGGCCCGGAGACCTCCCGGCGCCGGTGGAGCTCCAGGAGGGGAGGCCAGGTGGAGGCGGAAGCGGTCCTCTCCGCCAGGCCCGCAAGGGAGACCAGGTCCAGGTAGTCCCCGTTGCCCACGAAGAGCGTCTCCTCTCCGGGAAAGGCCCGCCGAAAGGCCTCCAGGACGGGCAGGAAGAGAATCGTGTCCCCAAGGGCGCCCCGGCGGACCGCCACGATGCCGCCTTGGCCGGGCCTTTTCTCTTTTCTTGATGCGCCCATCTCCGGCTGTTAGATTCCTCGACCATGTTTATCCCTTGATGATTCTCCAATCATCCGGGCTTGGCGCGGACTCCCAGCCGGGAGTATACACGCGAGAGAGGTTGAGGCCATGCTGGGAGACTACCTGCCCCTCCTGTTCATGACCGCCGCCGTGGCCACCCTGGTGGCCTTCATCCTGGTGGCATCCTCCCTCTTCTCCCGCAACCGCGCCACCAGGGGAAAGGCCGAAACCTACGAGTGCGGCATGACGCCCGTGGGAGACGCCAGGAGGCCCAACCGCGCCCGCTTCTTCGTGACTGCCGTCCTCTTCCTGCTCTTCGACATCGAATCGGTCTTCCTCATCCCCTGGGCCTTGAACCTCAAGGCCCTAAAAAACCGCATGGGAGGCCTCCTCTTCTTCGAGATGCTCTTCTTCCTCCTTGCCCTCGGCGTGGGGCTGGCCTACGTCTGGAAGAAAGGAGGCCTGGATTGGAAGCGCTGAAAGACGCCTTGAGGGAAAAGTTCGGGTCCCGGCTGGTCCCCCTGGATGGGGCGAAGGACATGGAGGGCTACCAGGTCCCGGCGGGCCTTCTTCTTCCCCTTTGCCGCTTCCTGGCGGGAGAGAGCCCCGTCCGGTTCGAACAGCTCACCGACGTGACCGCCGTGGACGAATTCCCCGGAGAGCCCCGCTTCCGCCTGGTCTACCACCTTCTTTCGCTCTCCTCCAACCGGCGGCTCCGCCTCCAGGTCCTCCTGGGGGGCGGGGACCCAAGGATCGATTCGGTCACGAGTGTTTGGGCGGGAGCGGACTGGCTCGAGAGGGAGGCCTGGGACATGTTCGGGATCCGCTTCGAGGGCCACCCGGACCTGAAACGGATCCTCATGCCCCTGGACTACGCCCACTTCCCCCTGCGGAAGGATTTTCCCCTCCGGGGGATCGACCCGGGACGGCACTACAGGGAATGGGACCGGGGCCGGAAGGCCTGAGGGGGGGGCATGGCGGGCGCCGCGGAAATGCGTAAGGTCGAGTTCACCTGGATGCCGGGCGGGCACGAGGAGATGATGACCCTCAACGTGGGCCCCCAGCACCCGGCCACCCACGGCGTTCTGAGAATCGTCGTCACCCTGGACGGGGAGGTGATCGTCGGCGCCGAGCCCGTGGTGGGCTACCTCCACCGAGGCAAGGAGAAGATGGGGGAGGCCCTCACCTACCACCAGTTCATCGTCCACTGCGACAGGCTGGACTACCTCTCCTCCAACCTGAACGACATCGCCTACTGCGAGGCCGTGGAGAAGCTGGCGGGAATCGAAGTCCCGCCCAGGTGCAAATACCTGAGGGTGATTCTCAACGAGCTTTCCAGGATCGCCTCCCACCTGGTCTACGTCGGGACGGGCGCCCTGGACATCGGCGCCGCCACGGTCTTCTTCCACGCCTGGAGGGAACGGGAGAAGATCTACGACATCTTCGATCTCATTACGGGCCACAGGATGAACTACGGCTTCGCCCGGATCGGCGGCCTCCAGGCGGACTTCTCCGGCGAGGCCCTCGCCGCCGTCCGGGCCTTCACGGAGGAATTCGACGAGAGGGTGGACGGCTACGAGTATCTCCTCACCCGGAACCGGATCTGGTGGGAGAGGAACAAGGACATCGGCGTCATCGACGCCCCCACGGCGGTGAACCTGGGGCTCTCGGGCCCCAACCTGCGCGGCTCCGGGGTGGCCCGGGACCTGCGGGTCCACGAACCCTACGCGGCCTACGAGGACTTCGACTTCGAGATCCCCGTGGGGACCGTAGGGGACTGTTTCGACCGCTACATGGTCCGCATCCAGGAGATGCGCCAGTCCAACCGGATCCTCGAGCAGGCCCTGGACAAGCTCCCCGGCGGGGAGATCTTCGCCGAGGACCGCCGCTTCGTCCTCCCTCCCAAGGAGAGGCTCCTCACATCCCACGACCACCAGGGCGTATACCCGGAGAAAGCCGTGATGGAGGAGCTGATCGCCCAGTTCAAGGTGATCACCGGCGCCGGGATCGAGCCTGGCGAGGTCTACCACGCCGTGGAGGCGTCCAAGGGGGAACTCGGGTTCTACATCGTCTCCGACGGGTCCAACCGGGCGAAGCGCATGCGGATCCGCTCCCCCAGCTTCGTGAACCTCCAGGCCCTCGCCCCCATGGCGAAGGGCCGGCTCCTTTCGGACCTGATCGCCGTGATCGCGAGCCTGGACTTCGTGCTGGGAGAGGTGGACCGTTGAATTTCCCCAAGGAAAAGATCGCCGCCTGGGAGGCCCTGAAGAAGCGCTACCCCGACACCCGGGCCGCCCTGATCCCGGTCCTCCACCAGGTCCAGGAAGAGGCGGGCTGGCTGAGCAGGGAAGCCCTGGAGTGGGTGGCGGAATTCTTCCATGTCCCCGCCGTGGAGGTCCTGGAGACGGCCAGTTTCTACTGGATGCTCCGGCTGAAGCCCGAAGGGAAATACCGTATCGCCCTATGCCGCAACATCTCCTGCCACCTGCGCGGCAAGGACGAGGTGCTCCGGGCCGTCCGGGACGTGACGGGCCTGACCCCCGACCCCCACGGCCCGGTGACCAGCGAGGACGGCCTCTTCTCGCTTCGGCTCGTGGAGTGCATGGGAGCCTGCTCCTCGGCCCCCATGATGGACATCAACGGCGAATACAAGGAGAACCTGGACTACGAAAAGACCCGGGCGATCCTGGAGGAGATCCTGGAGAAGGAGGGGAGGAAATGAGCGGTAAACGCCCGATCTACCTCCTCTCCCGGGTGGACAAGCCCGATTCCAACAAGATCGAGACCTACCTGGCCGACGGGGGTTACGAGAGGGCACGGAAGGTGATCACCTCCATGGAGCCCGCGGCGGTGATCGAGGAGGTCAAGGCCTCGGGGCTGCGCGGGCGGGGCGGCGCCGGGTTTCCCACGGGCCTCAAGTGGTCCTTCATGCCCAAGGAACCCGCGCCCGGCAAGCCCCACTTCCTGGCGGTGAACGCCGACGAGAGCGAGCCCGGCACCTGCAAGGACCGGGTCCTCATGGAGAGGGACCCCCACCTCCTGCTGGAGGGGATCCTCATCTCCTCCTTCGCCATCCGCGCCTCCCGGGCCTTCATCTTCATCCGCGGCGAATACACCTTCGCCGCCCGGGTCCTGGAAGAGGCCATCGCCGAGGCGGAAAAGAAGGGCTTTTTGGGCAGGAAGGTCTTCGGGACGGACTACTCCCTGGAGGTCATGGTCCACCGCGGCGCCGGGGCCTACATCTGCGGCGAGGAGACGGGGCTGATGGAATCCCTCGAGGGCAAGAGGGGCCATCCCCGGCCCAAGCCCCCCTTCCCGGCGGGATACGGCCTCTGGGGCTATCCCACGACGGTGAACAACGTGGAGACCATCTGCAACGTGCCCTTCATCATGGAGAAGGGGAGCGACTGGTTCCGCTCCATGGGAACCGAGAAATCGCCGGGCAACGTCCTCTTCTCCGTCTCCGGGTGCGTGGAAAGGCCCCGGGTCCTGGAGCGCCCTCTAGGGACGCGGGTCTCGGAACTCATCGAGGATTGCGGGGGCGTCTGGAAGGGCCGCAAGCTCAAGGCCTTCGTCCCCGGCGGCTCCTCCACGGGCTTTTTGCCCGCCGGGATGGCCGACCTGGCCCTGGACCACGATTCGGTCCAGAAGGCCGGGACCATGCTGGGTTGCGGATCCCTGATCGTCCTGGACGACCATTCCTCCATCGTGACGGCCGCCCGGATCCTGGCCGAGTTCTACGAGGACGAGTCCTGCGGGCAGTGCTCCCAGTGCAGGGAAGGCTCCGGCTGGGTGGTGAAGATCCTGAGGCGGATCGAGGAGGGCCGGGGAAGGACGGGGGACCTGGAACTCCTGGAGTCCCTCTGCGAAGGGGCCATGGGCAAGACCATCTGTCCCTTCCCCATCGCCTGGGGCACGCCGGTGCTTACGGCGCTCAAGAATTTCCGGGATGAATTCGAGGAGGCGATCCGCTCGGGCGGCGCCGCGGCGGAGCGGGAGACCCTGGAAGGGGCCCGGTAAGGAAGGGTGGGCATGGCGAAGATCAAGGTGAACGGCAGGGAGGTGGAGGCGCCCGACGGGGCCAACCTCCTTCTCTTCCTCAACGACACCCTGGGCCTGAACATCCCCCACTACTGCTTCCATCCCGCCCTGGAGAAGGTGGGCTCCTGCCGGATGTGCCAGGTGGAGTTCGTGATGCGCCGGAAGGACCCGGACGGCAAGGAATCGGTCCGCCGGGTCCTCGGGGTGAGTTGCCGGGAAACCGTAAGAGACGGCCTGGAAGTGGAGACCCACGGCGAGGCGGCCCGCCGGGCCCGCAAGGAAGCCATGGAGTTCCTTCTGGTCAACCATCCCCTGGACTGCCCCATCTGCGACAAGGCGGGCGAGTGCCGGCTCCAGGACTACGCCTACCAGACGGGCCAGCTCGAGGGGCGCACCATCGAACCCAGGCGCAAGGAGGAGAAGCTCGTCGACCTCGGCGAGGTGATCCTCCTGGACCGGGAGAGGTGCATCCTCTGCACCCGGTGCGTGCGCTTCTTCAAGCACTTCGAGGGACGGGCCCAGCTCGGGGTGGTGGAGAGGGGGGACCGGTCCCACATCGCCGCCTTCTACGACCAGCCCTTGACGGGGAACTACCAGGGAAACCTGGCGGACATCTGTCCCGTCGGGGCCCTCACCCTCAAGAAATTCCGCTTCAAGCAAAGGTCCTGGGACCTGACTCCCGTGCCCTCGATCTGCCCCCTCTGTTCGAGGGGATGCAACATCTTCGTCGACGTGGCCCGCCACGGAGTGGTCCGCCGGATCCGCCCGAGGCTGGAGCCCGAGGTGAACGGCTACTTCATCTGCGACCAGGGAAGACTCGAGTTCGACGACCTCAACATGGTAGAGGAGCGGCTCCGCTTCGCCCGGGTGCGCCGTGAGGGAAGGCTCGTGGAGCGTCCCATGGAGGAGGCCCTGGCCGAGGCGGCCCGCCTGGTCCGGGAAGCCGGAGAAGGCCTCCTCGCCCTGGCAAGCCCCTTTTTGACCGTGGAAGAGGGAGAGGCCTTCCTCGCATTGACGGAGAAGGCCGGCTTCAAAGGCTTCTGGTCCCCCCCGCCGACCGGGCTCGGGGACCGGCACCTGCGCACCGACGATCCCTGTCCCAACCGCCGGGGATTGGAGAAGGCCGGGCTCCAGGCGGTCCACAAAGAGGCCTTGGCGGCGGCCATCCCCTCGGCTTCCCTGGTCTTTCTCGCCGGGGAGCGGATCCTCCGGCTCCTGCCCCCGGAGGTCCTGAGCCTTTGCGCCGTAAAACACGTGATCCTCTTGGAGCGGGTCCTGGGGGGGCTGGAAGGCGCCGTCCAGGTGGCCCTCCCCGGGGCGAGCTGGGCGGAGAAGTCCGGAACCTTCGTGAACGCGGATGGACGTAAACAGAGGATCTCTCCCGCCCTCAGGCCTCCCGGCGAGGCCGCTCCCGACGGGCGGATCCTGGAGGAGATCAGAAGGCTGGTCCTGCTCCAGGGGTCCGGAAAGGAGGAGGAGAAGTGACGGTCCTCGTCGTCGCGGCGCTCCTGAAGGTGGCCCTCTTCATCGGGTTGGCCTTCGGCGTGGCCGCATACGCCACCCTGGCGGAACGGAAGATCGCGGGCTGGATCCAGAACCGTTACGGCCCCAACCGCGTGGGTCCCTGGGGCCTCCTCCAGCCCATGGCCGACGGGATCAAGCTCTTCTTCAAGGAAGAACTCCTCCCCACCGGGGCCAACCCCTTCCTCTTCAAGCTCGCCCCCGCCCTGGTGACGGGATCGGCCCTTCTGGCCGTGGCGGTCATTCCCCTGGGAGACGCCCTCACCGTGGCGGGAAAGAAGATCCCCCTGGTCGTGGCGGACATGCCCGTGGGCATCCTCTACCTGATGGCCGTCTCCTCGCTCGGGGTCTACGGCATCCTTCTCGGGGGCTGGTCCTCCAACAACAAGTATTCCCTCCTCGGGGGGCTGAGGAGCGCCGCCCAGGTGGTCTCCTACGAGCTGACCATGGTGCTGGCCATGGCCACGGTCCTCCTTTTCAGCGGGACCATGAGCACAAGGGGCATCGCCCTGGCCCAGGAAGGCCTCTGGAACGTCTTCCGGTTCCCCGTGGGCACCGTGGCCTTCTTCCTCTTCTGGATCGCCTCTTTCGCCGAGACCAACCGGCTTCCCTTCGACTTGGTGGAGTGCGAGCCCGAGCTGGTGGGCGGCTACCACACGGAGTATTCCTCCATGCGGTTCGCCCTCTTCTTTCTGGGCGAATACGTGGCCATGTTCGTCCAGGCCAGCATGCTGACCACCCTCTTTCTCGGGGGCCACACGCTCTTCGGCCTGGAGAGGATCTTCGGAAACCCGGTCCTGAACGTTCTGCTCGGGGCGGCGATCTTTCTGGCCAAGACCTTCTTCTTCCTCTTCGTCTTCATCTGGGTGCGGTGGACCCTGCCCCGGGTCCGGTGGGACCAGCTCATGGCGCTGGGGTGGAAGGTTCTCCTTCCCCTGGCCATGGTCACCATCCTGGCCGGGGGCGGCGGCGTGATCTGGGGGATCTACTGATGAGCGGATACGATCAGGTTCCCGAAGCGGCCCGTCCCTTCCTGGGCCCCACCCCCTCGGGGAAACCCGTTCCTGTCAAGGTGCTCCGCAAGGACCGCCTGGACTGGAAGGAGAAGGTCGCCCTGATCGAGATCTTCAAGGGCATGGGCTTCACGCTCCGGGAGATGTTCCGGCCGAGATTCACGATCCAGTTCCCCGAGGAGCCCTTCCCGAGACACCCTTCCGTCAAGGGCCGGCCCGTCCTGGCCAAAAACCCGGACGGCTCCATCCGGTGCGTCTCCTGCGGGCTCTGCGAGTTCGTCTGCCCCGCCCGGGCCATCACCATCGACCCTGGGGAGACGAGCGACCCCATCCAGCGCGAACCCCGGGATTTCCAGATCGACATGCTCCGCTGCATTCTCTGCGGCATGTGCGAGGAGGCCTGCCCGGAGGAGGCCATCCTCATGAGCGACGAACTGCTGATGGCCACCGACGCCAGGCCCAAGGCCCTCCACCACCTGGAGGATCTCCTGGTCCCGGTGGAAAAGCTCCAAGAACGGATCGATTACACGAAAAGGATGTATCGCAAGTGGAATCGTCCCCAGTCCTGACCTGGATCCTGGCCGCCCTCCTGGGGGCGGGCGTCCTGGTCTCGGCCTACAACCTGGCCGGGAAGAGGGCCCCCGTGACCAGCGGGGTCTTCCTGGTCCTGCTGGCGGCGGGTCTCTGGGCCGTCTTCGGCCTTCCACCCGCCCTGGCGCTCTTCGCCGTGCTGGGGATCGGCACCCTGGGATGCGCGCTCGGGATCGTGCTCCACCCCAACCCGGCCGTCTCGGCGGTCTACATGATGGGATGCTTCACAGGGATGGCGGCCCTCTACCTGGTGCTGGGATTTCCCTTCCTGGCCATGGTGCAGATCCTGGTCTACTCGGGGGCCATCGTGGTCCTCTTCCTCTTCGTGGTGATGCTCCTCGACCTCGGGCGCCGCGGGGAGGGCTGGTCCGATTTCAGGCCGGGACTCGCCGGCCCCGTCCTGGCGGGCGGGCTCACCGGCACGGCCCTGGTGGCCTTTTTGGTGGCGGCCTCCTCCGCCAAGGGAGCCGTCAAGGACGCCCTGGACCCGGCTCTCCTCCCGGTCAAGGCCTCCCAGGCCGCCTCCTCGGTCTCGGCCGGCGCCGGGTTCGCCGATTCCCTCTTCGGGAAATACCTCCTGCCCTTCGAGGCGATCACCTTCCTCCTCCTGGCCGCCCTGGTGGGCGTGATCCTCCTGGCCCGACCCCCCGCATCGGGGAGAAAGGAGGCCTGACCCGTGCCGCCCGCACCGACTTCGGCCCTCCTCGTCCTGGCGGGATGCCTTTTTGGGATCGGCGCCCTGGGATTCCTGATACGCCGCAACTTGATCGTCATGTTCATGAGCGTGGAGGTCATGCTGAATGCGGCCAACCTGGTCCTGCTGGCCGCCGCCCGCGACCGGGGGTGGCAGGTGGAGGGCCAGATCCTGGTGATCTTCGTCATCGCCGTGGCCGCCGCCGAGGCGGCCGTGGGGCTGGGCCTGATCACGGCCCTCCACCGCTTGAAGAAGAGCGTCTCCGCCGATTCCGCCACGGACCTGAAGGGGTGATCGCATGGAAAAACTTCTCTTCCTGATCCCACTCCTTCCCCTCGCGGGAGCCGCCCTGAGCGGGGCGATCCACGCCGGGCTGGCGCCCAGGAAATCCGCCGGCGTGGTGGCGAACCTCGCCGTGTGGGGAGCCTTCGCCCTGGCGCTCTCCCTCTTCCTCGGCCTGGACCCGGGGGGGGTCATGATCGTCCGGGGGTTCACCTGGATCCAGGCGGGATCCTTCCGGGCGGCCTTCGACCTGAGGCTGGACAGCCTTTCCGCCGTGATGATTCTCGTGGTCACCGGCGTGAGCGCCCTCATCCACCTCTACTCCGTGGGATACATGGCCCACGACGAGGGGTTCGCCAAGTTCTTCGCCTACCTGAACCTCTTCGTCTTCGCCATGTCCCTCCTGGTGCTCGGGGCGAACATGCTTCTCATGTTCGTGGGCTGGGAGGGAGTGGGGCTGATGAGCTACCTTTTGATCGGGTTCTGGTACGACCGGGAGGAGGGATTCGCCCCGGAAGCCACCCCGGCCCGGGCGGGCCAGAAGGCGTTTATCGTCAACCGTATCGGGGATTTCGGCTTCCTTTTGGGCCTCTTCCTTCTGGCAACCCACTTCGGGAGCCTGGACTACGGGGTGCTGAAGGCCAAGGCCGCCTCGGGGGCCCTGACTCCGGGCCTGGCCCTGGCCGTGGGCCTCCTCCTCTTTCTGGGCGCCACGGGAAAGAGCGCCCAGATCCCCCTCTACATCTGGCTCCCCGACGCCATGGCCGGCCCAACGCCCGTCTCGGCCCTCATCCACGCCGCCACCATGGTGACCGCCGGGGTCTACATGGTCTCCCGCTGTTCCTTCATCTACGTCCACGCCCCCATTGCCCTCGGGGTGGTGGCCCTGGTGGGAGGCCTCACGGCGACCCTGGCGGCGGCCATCGCCGTCACCCAAAGGGACATCAAGAAGGTGCTGGCCTACTCCACGGTGAGCCAGCTTGGATACATGTTTTTGGGATGCGGCGCCGGGGCCTTCTCGGCGGCCGTCTTTCACCTCACCACCCACGCCTTCTTCAAGGCCCTCCTCTTTCTCGGGGCCGGCTCGGTCATGCACGCCATGCACGACGAGCTGGACATGTTGAAGATGGGCGGGCTCAAGAAATACATGCCCATCACCTACCTCACCTTCCTGGCCGGGGCCTTCTCCCTGGCGGGCATGCCGCCCTTCTCGGGCTTCTTCTCCAAGGACGAGATCCTCTGGCAGACCGTCCGGTTCGGCGACCCCTTCCACGTGGCCCTCTACGCCCTGGGAGCGCTGACGGCGGTCTTCACGGCCTTCTATACGTTTCGCATGGTTTCTCTCACGTTCCTCGGGAAAGAGAGGTTCGATCCCGGGCAAGTGCACCCCCACGAGTCCCCACCCACCATGACCATCCCGCTGGTGGTCCTGGCCATCCTCGCCACGGTCGGAGGATTCCTGGGTCTGCCCCACGTCTTCGGCCACCTGAACCTGATCGGCCCCTTCGTGGAGCGGTCCACGGCCGCCCTGGAGGAATCCGGGGGGCTCGGCCACGGCGCGGAGTGGATCTTCCTCCTCGTGGGGGTGGGTTGCGCCCTGTTGGGCATCCTCCCGGGCTGGGCCCTCTACAAGGCCGGGCCGGGCTGGGGTGAGCGGATGGCCCGCCGCCTGCATCCGCTCTACATCCTCTCGTACGGCAAGTTCTTCGTGGACGAAATCTACGCGTTCCTCGTGGTCGCCCCCCTGCGGCTCTTCTCGGTGGCTTGCGCCCTCTTCGACCAGGCCGTGGTGGACGGCCTGGTGAACGGAACGGCCCGCAGGTGCGACGAGGCCGGGGGCGCGGTGAACAAGGTCCAGGACGGCAAGGTCTCCACCTACGCGGCCTGGTTCGCCGCCGGGGCCCTTGTGCTGGGCATCATCGTTCTCGTGGGGGTCCTCCGGTGAGTACGGCAGACATCCTTACCCTCCTTTTCGGCATGCCGGGGATCCTGGTCTTCCTGCCCCTCCTCGGCGCGATCGGCATCCTCATGGCGCCCCCCAAGTGGGCCTTCCGCTGGACCGTGGCCGTGACCCTGGCGGTCTTCGCCTTCAGCGTTCCCGCCTGGTTCGGCTACGGCCCGGGCGCGTCGGGGGTGGCCTACGAGGTGAACCTCCCCTGGTTCGGGCACATCCTCGGGGTGGAGGTGCGGTTCCACATGGGGATCGACGGCCTCTCGCTCCTGCTGGTGCTCCTCACCACCTTCCTCTCCCCGCTGGTGGTGATCGCCGCGCCCGGCCATATCCGGAAGAGAGAAAGAGAATTCTGCTTCTGGATGCTGCTCATGGAGGCCGGGATGATCGGCACCTTCCTGGCCCTGGATCTCTTCCTCTTCTACGTCTTCTGGGAACTCATGCTGGTTCCCCTCTACTTCCTCATCGGGATCTGGGGCGGCCCCCGGAGGATCTACGCGGCGGTCAAGTTCTTCCTCTACACCCTGGCGGGCTCCCTCCTCATGCTGGGAGCCATCATCTACCTGGTCCTGCAGAGCACCGTGATCGGCCCGGACGGCCAGGTCCTCCAGCACGGAACCGCCCAGGTCCTGGAGCTGGCCTCCCGCTCGCCCCTGGCCTGGACGCCCCAGGTGCTCTGTTTCCTGGCCTTCACCCTGAGTTTCGCCATCAAGGTTCCCCTCTTCCCCTTCCATACCTGGCTTCCCGACGCCCACGTGGAGGCCCCCACCTCGGGGTCTGTGATCCTGGCCGGGGTGCTCCTGAAGATGGGGACCTACGGGATGCTTCGCTTTTGCGCCCCCCTCTTTCCAGAGGCCTTCGCCTATTTCGCCCCCTGGATCATGGGGCTCGCCCTTGTGGGCATCGTGTACGGCGCCCTTCTCGCCTGGGCGCAAGAAGACATGAAGAAGCTCGTGGCCTACAGCTCCATCAGCCACCTGGGCTTCGTCGTGCTCGGAACCTTCGCCCTCACCACCATGGCCATGAAGGGGAGCCTTTTGCAGATGGTGAACCACGGGCTCTCCACGGGGGCCTTGTTCCTTCTTGTGGGCATGGTCTACGAGCGGCGCCACACCAGGATGATCGCCGAGTTCGGGGGAATCGCCCGGGTCATGCCGGTCTACGCCTTCTTCCTCATGGTGGCCACTCTCGCCGCCATCGGCCTTCCCGGCACCAACGGGTTCGTGGGAGAGTTCATGATCCTTCTGGGCACCTTCGAGAGCCGGCCCGTCTTCGCCGTAGTCGGCGCCTCGGGCGTGGTCCTGGGCGCGCTCTATATGCTTTCCATGGTAAGAAGGGTGCTGTTCGGCCCGCTGGACAAGCCGGCCAACAAGGAACTCCGGGACATCACCTGGAGGGAGAGGGGAGTCCTGATCCCGATCGCCGCCCTTATCTTCTGGATCGGCGTCTATCCCTCGCCCTTCCTGGACCGGATGGACAAGACCCTCCGGAAGATCCAGCAGAGGGTGGTGAGCATCCATCCATCGGGGAGGAAATAGGTCATGCAGCCCTTGAAGTTCGGATTCACCGCGCAGGACGCCTGGCTGGGCCTTCCCCTGGTTCTTCTCGCCCTGGGGGTCCTGCTGGTTCTGGCCCTCCAGGTCTTCTCCGCCGGCGGGGCGGGGCGGAAGAGAGCGGCCGGTTGGATCACCATTCTCATCCTCTCCCTGGCATTCGTTCTCACCGCCCTCCGCACGGGCGCTCTCTACGGGCTCAACAACCTCTACCCAGAGCGGGCGGGCTTTACGGTCTCCCTTTTCAACAAGGCCTACTTCCTGGACACGCCTCAGCTTCTGGGCCACCTGGTTGTGCTGGGGGCCGCCCTCTTCACGGCCTTCCTCTCCCTCCCCTTCCTGAAGAGCGGCGAGGACGGGGGCAGGGAAGGGGAATACTTCGCCCTCCTCCTCTTGATGCCCCTGGGCGGGATGCTCATGGTCTCCGGCGCCGACCTGATGGTCTGCTTCCTTGGGCTCGAGATCCTCTCCCTTTCCCTCTACGTTCTCACGGCCTTCCGCTCGCGCCGCCCCGAGAGCGTGGAGGCGGGGATCAAGTATTTCATGCTCGGCGCCTTCGCCGCGGCCTTCTTCGTCTTCGGCCTGGCCCTCCTCTACGCGGGCAACGGATCCATCCAGGTCCCTGCCTTCCGGACCCAATGGTTCGTGCCTCCGGAAATCCACGGGATCGCCAGGCTCGGGGGGGCCATGATCTTCGCCGCCCTCCTCTTCAAGGCCTCGCTGTTTCCCTTCCAGATGTGGACGCCCGACGTCTACCAGGGCGCTCCCACTCCCGTCACGGCCCTCATGTCCACGGGGACCAAGGCGGCGGCCTTCGTGCTCATGGTCTCCGTGGCGGGGCTCGTCCCCAAGGAGGTGCGCTACGCCGTCCCTGCCCTGGCTGTCCTAACCATGGCGGCGGGGAACTTCGGCGCCATCCGCCAGACCGACATCAAGCGGCTCCTAGCCTACTCGGGGATCGCCCACGCGGGATACATCCTGGTGGGCGTCAACTCCGTCATGGCGGGAACGAGCTGGCCCGACTCCCAGCTCGGGGTGCGGGCGGTCTACATCTACCTGATCGTCTACGCCCTCTCCAACCTGGGGGCCCTGGGCGTGGTGGCCTGGCTGGAGCGGGGCGAGGAGAAGGCCGTGAACCTGGAG
>JALUZX010000067.1 GCA_027011425.1 Planctomycetota bacterium | reverse complement strand
AAGGCTGCTGGAGGAACACGGCTCGGGGCGGGCCGTGGTCCGGGCGGTGGAGCGAAAGGGGGGAGAGAAGGGACCCCTCGGGGCACTTCTCTCCCGGGCCGTCCGGGAACGGGTCCGGCGGACCCGGGCGGCGGCGGCGGAGGCGGGCATGGGAATCCTTGGGTGGGGACTTCCGGGCTACCCGCAGCGGCTCCTTCCCCTCGCGGACGCCCCCCTGGCGCTCTTCCACAAGGGAGACCCGGCGATCCTCCAGGGGAAGGCCGCCGTCGCCCTGGTGGGCACCCGCACGCCCACGCCCTACGGGCGGGAAGCGGCGGAAAGACTGGCCGCCGGTCTGGCCTCCCGGGGTGTGGTGGTGGTCTCGGGCCTGGCCAGGGGGGTGGATTCCCACGCCCACAAGGCGGCCCTCCAGGCCGGGGGCCCCACGGCGGCCGTCCTGGCGGGCGGCCTGGACCGGATCTATCCGCCCGAGCGTGTCTCCATGGCGGAAGAGATCGCCCGCCGGGGCATCCTTCTCTCGGAGATGCCTCCCGGGAAAGGGCCCGTGCCGGGGCTCTTCCCCCGCCGGAACCGGATCCTAAGCGGCGTATCCGACCTGGTGGTGGTCGTGGAGGCCGCCCGGCGGTCGGGGGCCCTCATCACGGCCCAGTGGGCCCTGGACCAGGGGAGAGACGTGGCCGCCGTGCCCGGGTCCATCTTCTCTCCCGTGAGCAAAGGACCCTTTCTCCTGCTCCGGGACGGGGCGGCGCCCGTGGACTCGGCCGAGTCGATCCTGGAGCTTCTCCCGGCTTTCTCCGATCCCGTGAAGAAGGTGGAGCAAGGGAAGAAAGAGAAGAAGAAAGAGGAGGAGGAGGAGGAGGCAAAGGACCGGAAGGGTCTCAGCCCGGCCGAGCAGGCCTTCCTCGACGCCCTGGACCGGGCCGGCGGGGACCCGGAAGAGGCGGCCCGCCTGGCGGGGATTCCCGTGGACCAGGCCCTGGCCCTGGGGGTCTCCCTGGAGATGAAAGGGCGGGCCCGCTCCCGGGGCCAGGGTCTGCTCTTCCCGACCTGACCCTTCCGGGAAGAAAGAAACCAGGCCCCCGCGACCCGGGCCCTCCCGTTTTTGCAGGGATTTTCCCACTTTTCCCGCCGAGAGAGCGCCTAGAAAGGATAGATGAAGAGCTTTTCCAGCCCCCAGAGGGCCAGGCCGAGCAGGACCGTCCAGGCCGTGTACTTGAGGAGTTTCAAGGCGGACGTCCTGAAGACCCGGCTGGGCGAATCCTCCTCCTTGGCGAAATAGGCCAGGGAGATGAGCCAGCCCACCAGGAGGAAGAGGAGGACGTGCTTGATCACGGCGCGGCCTCCTTTCTCTTCTCGGCCAAGGTATAGGCGTCCAGGAAAACGGCCACGTTCATGAGCCCGGCGATGCAGGTGGTCGTCACCCCCAGGTCCCACATGGTGGAGCCCGTGTTGTGGAAACGAAGGGGCGCGAAGAAAAGCGTGGAAAGGATCGTAGAGCCCCCGTCGAAGAGCATTCCGGCATACCAGAAATAGACCTGGCTCCGGTCCACGGCGGTGAAATCGGAGAAGACCAGGCCCAGAAGAAAGAGCAGGGTGATGCTCCCGAACTGGACGGTCCCCCTGGACTTGTAGCCCAGCTTCCACTGGCCGAGCCCCGGCACGAGCCAGGAGAGGAAAGCCGCGCCCGTGGGGGTGGAGAGCCAGGGATCCTTCTCCCCCTCGGTCTTCTCCACCCGGGCCAGCCACCAGGCGTCGGCGGCGGCGAAAACGTTGAGAATCCCCGAGAGGGCGGTGAGCAGAAAGCCCACGTGCTCCCAGGGGACGGGGAGCTTGGCCAGGCCCACGGCGTCCATCCACCCCGGCGCTCCCTGAAGAGGGAAAGTGGCCTTCAAGGTAAGGAAGGTGGTGAGGAAGTTCCCCACTTCCGGAATGTAGTTGAGGGGGAGCCCCCACACGGTGGTCCCCAGGTTCATGCCGCCGCCCCAGAGGCGGACCCCGAGGATGGCGTATCCTGCGAAGAAGAGAGCCTCCACCAGGAGAAACCAGAGAACCCCCCTCTTCGCGCGGCCCAGGTAAAGGTGGCCCAGGCCGGGGACCATGAGGGTGAGGATGGAGGGAGGGGAGGCGAAGACGGTGGCGAAGAAGCCCGCCTTCCTGGGTTTCTGCTTTGCCTTGGCCTGTTCGGCGTCCAACGGCCCACCCTCCTGGGAAACGGAAAGGAGGGACTCTACCCCCCGGCCGGAGGGAGGGTCAACGGCCCGGTTGCCCCACCGGGCCCGGGAAGGCAACATCCTTCAAAAAAAATCCCCTCCAGGAGAAAGAGATGCGCGCCCACACGATTCGCTTCCGGGTCCGGTATAACGAGGTGGACAGACAGGACGTGGTCTACCACGGCCACTACCTCGCCTGGTTCGACATGGGCCGGACCGAACTCCTCCGGGACCTGGGGATGCCCTACAAAGAAATGGAAGACCAGGGGAGACTGCTCGTGGTGACCCGGGCCTCCCTTCGATACCTGGCCCCGGCCCGCCTGGACGACCTGCTGAGGCTGGAGACCCGACTCGTAAAGATCACCCCGGCCCGGCTCTCCTTTGCGTACGACCTCTTCCGGGAGGGGGAGGAATTGCTTCTCACCCAGGGAAGCACAGAATTGGCCTGCCTGGACCGGGACGGCAAGGTCCGGCGCCTTCCGCCAAAGATCCTGGACCTCCTGGCCGCTCCCAGGTGAACATCCCGGTTCTTCCCCGGGAAAGACGGGTTTTCCTCCCCCTTGGTGAAAGGATATCTTCTCGAGAAGTTGGAAATATGAGAGGGCCCGAGAGGTCCAAGACCGCTTTGGGGATCGAGAAGGGGACAAAGAGAAGGCCCGGAGGATCGATGCGAAAGTTCCTCTCCCTGGGAGGTTCGGCCCTGGGCGGCCTGGCCGCCTTGATCTTGACCGCCTGCGGTTCCAGCCCGCCCAAGAAACCTATCCCGCCCAAGCTGATCCCCCTGAAGGCCGTGGATCCCCAGAACCGGACGATCCAGGCCATCCTTCTCAGGCTCAACCGGGCCCAGGTGGACTGGCAGGTCTTTATGAAAGACCTGCCCAGCCAGGAGGCCCGGGCCAAGGTGGACAAGATCGAGCGCTACATCCGGGACCTCACTTCCCGCCACCTGAACGAACTCCTCCGGGTCCTCACCACGGGAAGCGAGACCTTCCGGAGCATCGCCGCCTTCGCCGTGGGGTGGCCCCGCCACCCCGAAGCGATCCAGCCCTTGATCAACGCCCTGAGGGACCCTTCCCCTTCGGTGGTGTGCAACGCCTGCCTGGGGCTCTACGTGCTGGACCTGCCCGAGATCCCCGCCGGCCCCCTGGGGGAGGTGGCCCTCCGCCACAAGGATCCGGACGCCCGGTGCAACGCCGCCCTGGCCCTTTCCGCCCTGGCGGCCCTCCCGGGCAAAGCGGAAGAAGTCCGCCCCATCCTTCGCGACCTCTTGAAAAGCAAAGACGCCCGGGTCCGGGTCCACGCCCTCCGGGGATACATCCATATCTCCCAGGAAAGGGACCTTCCCGATCTCCTCCCCCTCCTTCACGACCCGGTGCCCCTGGTGCGGACCGCCGCCGTGCTGGCCGTGGGTCACGTGGGAGGACCCAAGGTGGTGGCCCCCTTGATCGGCCTTCTCTCCCCGGGAGAAACCAACGAGAACGTCCGCCTCTACGCCAGGAAAGTCCTCCAGCGCCTCTCCGGAGGCAAGGACGCGGGCTACGACGTGGAGGCCTGGAAGAAGATCTTCGCCGACACATTGCGTCCCTCCTCCCGCACATGAGTTTCGCCTCCGGCGCCGGCCTGCTGCTTGCCTGCCTCCTTTGGGCGCCTTCCCTCCCTGCCGGGCTCTTGGCCCCCGGCCCCCAGGCGGGCGGGGAAAAGAGAAAGGCGCCCCCCAGGGCCAAGGAGCTTCTGGCCGGGTTCTACCGGGGCGAGGAAGAAAAATGGCTCAAGGGCCTCTGGATTCCCTTGAAGACCAAGAATCCGCCCGGCGCGTATCGTCTCTTTCTCACCCCAAAGGGCTTCGCCCGCCTCCAGGCGCGCGTCCAGGGCCCCCAGGAGTGGTTCGTCCTGGGCCCCAAGGGAGCGTGGGAATGCGGTCCCGGTAAAACGCGCCGCCTTTCCGGGGCCGCCCTCAGGCGATTGCGGCTCCTGGCCCGGGGCCTGGCC
>JALUZX010000066.1 GCA_027011425.1 Planctomycetota bacterium | reverse complement strand
CCTGGAAGGGGGGGAAAGGAAGATGGACAAGCGGGAGAAATCCTTCTCCTTCCGGGTCTGGATCGAGTCGGCCCTGGTCCTGGCGGGCCTGCTTCTCTTGAGCCGGCTCTTCCTGCAGGTCTCGGTTGTGAAGGGGAATTCCATGGTCCCCACCATCCACGACGGCGACCGCCTGGTGGTGGAGCGGGTGACCCCCAAGCTCGGCGAGATCCACCGCTTCGACGTGGTGATCCTGGGAAATCCCAGGAACCCCCGGGAGGACTTCGTAAAGCGCGTCGTGGCCCTCCCCGGGGAGACCGTGGCGGTCCGCAAAGGAAGGCTCGTGGTGAACGGCCGGATCCTGCCGGAATTCTTCGAGAAGGTGGGGGAGATCGGCGACACGCCTACCTGGAAAGTTCCGGAGGACAGCTACTTCGTGCTCGGCGACAACCGGCCCATCTCCTTGGACAGCCGGGAATTCGGCTTCGTGCCCAAGAGGCTCATCCGGGGGAAGGTTGTCCTCTGTCTCTGGCCTCTCTCCCATCTCGGGGGAATGATGGAGTAGGATCTCCTCCTTCCGCGGGGACCCTCCCCCCGGGAAAGGAGATCCACCATGCCCGCCAAGAGAAGGGCCCTGTTTTCTTGTCTTCTTCCTCTTTTTCTCCTCGTCCCCTCCCAGGCCCAGGGAAGGAAGCCCTCCGTCCTCGCCCGCTGGGAGACCCTGGAGATTCCCACCTACCCCCTGGGCCCGGACGATCCCTTTCCCCCGCTCTACAAGAGCCGGGTCTATCCCTATCCCATGCAGACCTCCCTTTCGGAGAAGAAGGAGGTCCGTTCCTGGAAGGCGGCGGTCCTGGAGAACGAGTGGATCCGCCTGGAGGTCGTCCCCGATCTCGGCGGGAGGATCTACGGGGCCCTGGCCAGGAAAGAGGGGAACTTCGATTTCCTCTACCGCAACGGCGTGGTCAAGCCCGCCCTGGTGGGGTTGAGGGGGGCCTGGCTCTCGGGAGGGGTGGAGTGGAACTTCCCGAGTCTGGGCCACACGGTGACCACCGTCTCGCCGGTCTTCGCCTCTCTCCGGCGCAACCCCGACGGGAGCGCCACCATCTTCACGGGGGACACCGAGTGGGTCCGGCGCATGCGCTGGAGGGTGGGGATCACCCTCTACCCGGACCGGTCCTACATACGTGTGGACACGGTCCTCTACAACCGCACCCTTCTTACCCGGAACGGTTATTACTGGGCCAACGCGGCCGCCCACGCCTCGCGGGACGCGAAAGTGATCTTCCCTCCCACGGACTATGTCGTCACCCACGGCCGGCGCCGGGTCTACTCCTGGCCCGTGGACCACGGCATGGACCTGAGCCTCTACAGGGAGATCCCCTTTCCGGGGGATTTCTTTTGCGCCCGGCCGGGTGATTACAACGGCGTCTACTATCTCGAGAGCGACAGGGGGACGGTTCACGCGGGAAACCGCTGGGACTGTCCGGGCAAGAAGTTCTGGACCTGGGGCACGGCCCCCCTGGGGCGGTCCTGGGAGAGATACCTCACCGACGGGAGCGGCCCCTACATCGAGATCCAGTCGGGAAGGCTCCCCAACCAGGCCGACACCTGGCTCTTCGAGCCGAGGGGCGTGGAGAGCTGGACCGAGTATTGGTATCCGGTAGGGGGCATGGGAGGGCTGACGGCGGCCTCCAGGGACGCGGCCCTCTTCGCCGGGAGGAAGGGAAAGAAGCTCAGCCTGGGCCTCAACGTGACCCGTCCCTTCCGGGACCTCTCCGTCCTTGTGGAGGAGGAGGGGGCGCCGGCGGCGGTCCTCCGCGTGGGGGCCCTGGCCCCGGGGGAGGCCTTCCGCAAAGAGGTGAAGCTCCTGGGGGATGGGAAGACCTACCGGATCCGGGTGACGGACCGGACGGGGCGCGTCCTCCTCTCCTGGTCGCCCAAAAAGGACCGGTACCGCCGGCCCTCCCCCTGGAAGGAACCGAAGCCCTACTCCCGGATGACGGCGGAGGAGCTGGCCCTGGAGGGGCTCCGCCTGGAGAAGGACTGGAAGCCCTCGGCGGCCCTGGCCCTCTACGAGCGGGCCTTGGCCGAGGACCCGGCCCAGATGGACGCCCTGGTCTTCCTGGTGCGGGCCCGCATGAAACGGGGCGAGACCGAAAAGGCCCTTTGGCTCTGCCGGAGGGCTCTCCGGGAGGACCGGAACCGGATGGAGGCGCGCTATCTCTTCGGCCTGGGGGGATTCCGGATCGGGGGACTGGTCATTGCCGAGGAGGCCCTGCGTCCCCTGACCCGGAGGCTCGGCTGGAAGAGGGCGGCCTGGTTCCTGATCGGGCTCATCCAGGGGAGGCGGGGGAAGTGGGCGGAAGGAGCGGAGTCCCTTGCCCGGGCGGCCGCCGGGAACCCGGGGGACTCCCTGGCCCGGGCGCTCCGGGCGGCCTTTCTCCGGCGCCTGGGGAGGAAGGAGGAGGCCCGAAGGGAGATCGCCTCTCTCTTGAGGGACGATCCCCTCTGCGCGCCGGCCCGCCGGGAGGCGGAACTGCTGGGAATGAAGGGGGAGGACGCCTCCCTCCGGGACCTGATCCCCCTTTCGGGCAAGACCTTCTACCGGGGCGCCGAGGACTACCTGGAGCTGGCCTGGGATTACTGGAAGGCGGGTCTTCGCGAAGAGGCCCTTGGTGTGCTCCAGTCCTACCTGGACAGGGCGGGGGGAAAGCGCCTCTACCCGATGGCCCTCTATACGATGTTCTGGTTCCTGGAGGAGCTGGGGGAGGAAAAGGCGGCCCGGGATCTCCTGGAGAAGGCGGAAAGTCTGCCCGCCGACTACGTCTTCCCCCACAGGGTGGAGAGCATCGCCGTCCTCCGGGACGCGATCCGCCGCTCCCCCTCCTCCTGGAAGGCCCGATATTACCTGGGAACCCTCTACTACGGAAAAGGCCGGAAAGAGGAAGGGGCCGCTCTCTGGCGGGAGGCGGCCTCAAAGGATCCCGATTGCCCCGTTCTCATGAGGAACCTGGCCCTCTACGAGTGGAAGGAAGAGAAGAATCTCTGGGGCGCCCGAACCTGGATCCGGAAGGTTATGAAGAAACACCCCGGGGGGAAGGGCGTGGATCCCGGGTTCTGGGCGGAGGCGGCTTCCATCGACCCTTCCTTCGCCGAAAAGGCCCCCAAGGCGGCCCGGTCGGACCAGCGTGTTCAGCTCACCCGGGCCGTCTATTGGATCGAGCAGGAGGATTTCGACAAGGCCATCGAGGTCCTGGAGGCCCACACCTTTCACCCCTGGGAGGGCTGGACGGGCGCCCGGGACGCCTGGGTCCTGGCCCGCCTGCTCCGGGGGGTGAAGCGCCTGGACCAGGGGTTCGCCGGGAGGGCCTTGAAGGACTTCCGGGCGGCCCTCGCCTACCCGGAGAACCTGGGCACGGGCCGTCCCTGGAGGCCCATGGAGCAAAGGACCCGCTTCTTCGAAGGCCTGGCCCTGGAGGCCCTGGGGAGGGTGGAAGAGGCCCGGGCGGCCTTCGGGAAGGCGGCGGACCGGGAAGCGCCCCCGCTTTCGCCGTTTACGGTCTACCGGGCTCTCGCCATGGCGCACCTGGGGAGAGAGAAGGAGGCCCGCTCCCTCCTGGCAAAGCTCCTCTTCCAGGCCCGGGAGCGATGGAAGGAGCCGGAGCGGCGCTCCGCCTCCCTGGCCCGGGTCCGCGGGCTGGCGTTCCGGGCCCTCGGGCTCTTCCCCGAGGCCGGGCGGGCCTTCGAGGAGGCCCGAAGGCTCGATCCGAAGTCCCCATGGATCGGGCGGGAGAAGGATCTTTTCTTGTCGCCTTTTCCCTTGTGGCTCGCCCCTCCGGGGGAGGCCAGGCTGGTGGTGGTCCCCTCCAAGCCCGTCTACCAGGAGGGGGAGCCCGTGATCTTCGGGTTCTATCTGCAGGCCCCGCCGGGAAAGAAACTGGTGCTTCCGACCGGGCCTTACCTGGCCTGGGACACGGGAATGGAGAGCAGGAGCTTGTGGCGGACCGAGGCCCTGGGCGCCTTGGGGATCTCACGGGCGGGGAGTGAGGGGGCCGATTGCTGGAAGAAGATGAGGAGGGTGGAGAAGACCGCGCCCGGGTGGAAGTGGGGCGCGTCCAACGACGTCATCGGGATCGGCGTTGCCGGGAAGACCTTGAAAAGGAGTGATTTCCTCGTGGTGCCGCCGGGAGGAAAGGTCTTTTTGGGGGCCGTCAAGGAGCCCCGATGGAGGAAGGAGGTCCTGGGACCCGGGGAATACACGGCAAGGGCCGTCTTCCGGGCCCGCCGGCCCGAACCCAAGGCGCGCTGGTTCCGCGAGGGCGGGGCGGAGCCCGGGGCTTTGGATCTCCTGGCGAAGTGCAGGCCCCTGGAGGTGAGAGCCCGGGTCTCCTTCAAGGTGATTCCTCCACCGGATTCGGTGCTCGAGAAATGGAAAGTTTTTCGGGGACTGGAGCTGGGCCTTCCGCCGGCGAAGGTGGAGGCCCTCCTCGGAAAACCTGTCTCGAGGAAGATCCTCTCACCGGAAAAGACCTGGCACTGGGAGAAGGATGGAGAGCCCAGGGCGGTGTGGAGGCTCGTCTTCTCTTTCGGGCCGCCTTGCACGCCCCCGTCTCCTTACGAGTGGGGGAAGGTCGGGCCCCTGAAGGTGGAGGTGCACGTGGACAAGGCCGCGAACCGGATCATTGATTATTCAGGGGAATTTTTTTATTCCCCGTAGGGGCCGCCGGAGCCCGCGTCGCCTTCAGGCGACGCGGGCGAACATCGGCCCGGGATGGATCCGGGGGGGCGGATCATCCTTCCTGAATCATGGGAGGGGTTTGGCCCCTTCGTGCACGACGTTCGGGCGCCTTCGGCGCCCTCCGGCGCGCTCTTCACGTACACGTGTCCAAAAGGGTTATTTCGGGAGGGGGAGATTCGGGACCTTGAGGCAGTTGGCCGCGATCAGCACGGCGTAGGCCGTGGCAAGGTCGGGGTTTCCCTCCATCCACCGGGAAGCCTTGTCGTTCACCCAGGAGCCGTCGGGTTTCTGGAGCCGTTTCAGCTTGGCCAGCATCTCGGCACGCCAGTCGTGGGCGACGACGGTGGTCTTTCCCGCCTTGTCCTTGACGGGGACCATGACCTTGTCCACCCCCATGATCGCCAGGGTTCTTGCCATGGTGAGGTAGTAGTAGAAGAGGCCCTGGTAGCGCTTGTTCGGCTCGTTCTCCGGGAAGCCCGGGTTGTAGTCCAGGGTGTAGTGGGCCTGGAGCCAGGTCCAGGCCGCCCGGACCCGCTCGTCGTCCTTGGTCAGCCCGCAGAGGATGTAGCTCTTGAGGAGGGCCCAGGTCATGGAGCCGTAACTCCTGGGGACCAGGGTCCCGTCGGCGAGCTTGATGAACCCGGCGTTGGAATAACCCGGGTAGTAGGAGGCGCCGCCGTCGTTGCCGGGCTGGACCGGAACCTTCTTTCCCTCCTGGACCACCGTTCCCCTGTAATCGTTCCGCGAGGCCAGGTTCTGGGTGCGCTGGAGGAAGGTGATCGCCTTGGCCAGGGATTCGTCGCTCTTGGGAAGGCCCGCCGAGCGGAGGGCGTCCAGAGCCATCTGCAGGTTGGAGAGGTCGCCCCGGTTGTCGCCTCCATACCCGATGGACCCGTAGTCCCGGTCGCCCGGGGTGTAGCCCCGCTTTTCAATGTTCTGCATGAAGAGGAGGTAGGCCATGCCCTTCCGGACGGCCGGCTTCAGCTCGGGCCGGTCCGCCGCGAGAAAGGCCTCGATCGCCGCAGATGTGACGTAGACCGGCGTCCCGCCGGCGGAGAAGGACCCGTCGGGCTGTTGGACGGAAAGGATGTAATGGACGGCCTTCTCGATGGTTTCCTTGTCCTTCTCCGTCCTCTTTGCGGGAGGCCGCATCAGGACCGCCGTGAGGCAGAGGGCCGTGATCCCCGGGTGGGGGGCGCCGGCCAGGAGCCACTTGCCGTCCTTGGCCCGGGAGACGAGGAAGTCGATTCCTCTTTCCACGAAGGGGGGAAGCACGCCCGCCGAGGGGAGGGGTCTCTTCCCGAAGAGGAACTGCTCCAGGGCCACGAGCCGGACCACCCGGTCCAGGGTGGTCTCGAGCTTGCCCTTCTCCCCGCTCCAGAAACCCTTGGGGTCCTGGCCCCGGACCAGGCCCAGCACCCATTGAAGCATCAGCCCTTGTCGCTTTCCGGAGGGAAGAGCCGTCAACTTCCGGGCGTAGGATCCCACCAAGGCCTCGAAGGGAAGGGTCCGGGGAGAGTCCTTCTTCTCCCGGCTCTTCAGAAAGCTCCGGGCCGTTTCGATTTCCGGGGCGTAACGGTCGGGGTCCAGGTAGAGAAAGGCCTCCACGGCCCACTTGGTGGAAAGGGCCGGGTCCGGCGCGTCCTCCCCGTAGAACCCCCCTTCGGGACGGCGGTTCTTGAAGACCAGGTCCAGGAAGGGGCGGACCACGGGGCCGTCCTCCAGGGTGTAGGCCCGGTGGCACCTGGCGGAGGCCACCAGGTAGCGGGCGGCGTCCAGCACGGGGGTGGAACTCTTCGCCATGGGGGCCGCCCCCTGGAGGAAGAGCCAGTGGAGCCCCTGGTCCACGGCGTGCTTGGCAATGGGCTTGGGCGGAGGCGCCTGGGCCGGGAGAAGGCCGGGAGCCAGGAAGAACAAAAAGGCCGCCTGGAAAAAGTGTTTCATGTCCATACCTCGAGTCTTGGGCCGACAACAGACGGGGCCGAATCAGCTCCCAACGTTTCTCTACGCCCCAGGTTCACCGGGGAGTGAGAGAGTTTATCCTCTCCCCGGCGGTTTCACTTCTCCAGGATGAGCTGGGCCTGCCAGCGGACATCCACGTCGTCCGGGGCCAGGTCCATGGCCAGGTTGCAAAGGCGCTCCGCCTTCTGCTTGCTCCCCTTCTCCCACTCGATCCTGGCCAGGACGAGGTAGAAGGTGGGATTGATGGGGTCCCTTTCGATCCCCTTTTGGGCGATTTCCCGGGCTTCCTTGTACTTGTCCTGTCTGTAGAGAAGGCGGGAATAGGCCTCGTAGGTGGAAATGTAGTTGGGGTCGATTTCCATGGCCTTCTTGAAGTAGAGGCCGGCCCGGATCGGCCTCTTCCATCGCACGCAGTCCAAGGCTGCCTCGTAGTAGCCCCGCACGCCCTTGACCTTCATCTTCTTGATGTAGGCATACCACTCCTTCTCCAAGGCGGCCAGGTCCTTGATCTTGAGGCATTTCTTGAAGAGAGCGATCTGGACGTCGGGTTTCACCCAGCGGAAATCCGGGTTGCCGGGCCAGGGCTCCTTCTTGAGGGTCTTGTCCTTGGCCATCTTCACGATGAACCTGTTGAAACCCTTCGCATATTTCTTCTTGGAAAAGAGCATGTGGCAGAGGGACCAGGACCATGCGTATTGAATGGAGGAGATGCGGGAACCCTGTCTCATGAGAGGTTCCAGTTTCTGGTATTCGTTGCCGTCCATGGCGTCGTGGAGCGCCACGAGCCGCCCCTCCTGGATGAGGCCCGGGGTCATCTTCCTGGTCTTGGGATCCCACTTGCTCCCTCCGAAATACTCGGCCAGGCCCTCCTCGAGCCAGCTCGGGTTGTTCACCCCCTTCTGGACGAAGAGATACATGAAGTAGTGGTTGCATTCGTGCCAGAGGACGGAGAGGGTCAACTGGACGTCCCGGCGATCGTGGTAGAAGTTGATCTCGAGAGGTTCCACGAACCTGAAATAACCGAGGGTGCCCGGATCTCCGTTGCCGATGCGGAGAAAATCCTTCTGGTTGTTGTAAATGCAGATTTTGAGCTTCCCGAGGCGCGGGGGCTGGCGGATCCGCCACCTCTTGTTGAAGACTTTCCAGTAGGCCTCGAAAAAGTTGATGTAGTTGCGGGCAATCTCCGGAGGAATCGTATATTCGAAGGCGAAGTGCCTGGTTGTCTCCTTGTAACGGTCCCGCCACTGGCTGTGCCTGCGGATCTCCTCCATCTTCGCCCTGAGCTTTTTCTTCTCCTTGGCCAGGATGAAGGCGAGGCGGGAGCGGGAAACCCATCTTCCCTTGTAAGGAACCAGGCCCTTCTCCATCTTGGCCTTGTCCGCCGAGGAGAGGCCTTTCATCTGGGCCGTGGGGTCGAGGAGAACGGCCTTCAGGAGGAGCTTGGTCGGCACTTTCACCTGGCCGTGGGGATAGACCAGCCGGTAGGCGTCTTTTTCCACATGGATTTCCGGGGCCTGGATCCACCGGCCGTCCTTGAAGACGAGGACGCCGCCCTTCTGGGCGGGCAGAGAAAGGGTGAGGGCCAGGGTGCACACCGCCAGGCCCGGGAAGATGCTCGGTCTCATGGTCGACTCCCAGGGCTTCACTTGCCCGCGAATTTTTCCCACTTCTTCTGGATGATTTCCCAGTCCCTGTCCGTCAGGGTCCCGAAAGTCATCTTGAATACTTTCTCAAGCATTTCCTTCTGGAGGGCGTCCACGGCCCTTTTCCGCCTGCGCCGGTATTCTTCGTCTTCCGCCTTCAAGCGTTCCTCTTCGGACATGTCCGCCATCTTGGCCTGTCTTTGCCGTTCCGCCTCCTGCTCGGCTTTGACCTTCTTCTCCACCTCCACGATCTCCTTGAGCAGGGCCTGGATGTATTTCTTCAGGATTCCCTTGGTTTTTCTCATCCTCTTGCCGGGCCCGTCCAGGAGGAAGCGGACGAAGCTCCCGGACTGGTAGAAAAAGAAGTAACGCGCGTAGAATCCCCCGCCCTGGTAGGTCTGGCGCTTCGTCATCTTTACCAGGTCCTTCAAGGGTTTGATGCGGTTGGCAGGCATTCCCTTCTTCCTGGCCATCTTGTCCATGGTGAAGGCTTCCTTGAGGGTGGTGGTCTCCTCCGGGTCGGGCTTGAAGACGAGCCGCCTTCCCTTGAGCTGGGCGCTGGAGAGATACTGGACGATTCCGTCGGTCATCCAGGCGGGCATGCGTTTCCAGAGGTCCTCGTTCTTGTAGGTGAACCACTTGTCGATGATCTCCCTCGTCACGCGCCACTGGGCCTGCTTGCGATCCCCGGACTCGGTTTGCTTGAGAAGGGTGATCTCCAGGATGGCCCCGGGCCGGTAGACGATCCACCCGTCCGCCTTGTCTCCCAGGTCCTTGATGTCCTTGTAGATCCGGATCACCCCCGGGGGAACCACGTTCAGGCTGAGGTCTCCGAATTCCTTGTCCAGCCAATGGTGGATAGCCTCGGCCTGGTTGGCGATCTTCTTGGTGAACCTCTGGTCCACGTGGCTGAGGATCAGGTAATGGGGGGTCCTCATGTGGGTCCAGCCCTTGGGAAGATCCTCGATCTTCTTGGCCAGCACCCTCTCCGCCTTGGTGAGGATCACCTTGTTCCGCTTTTCCACGGGGAGTTTCCGCTCATCCTTCGTGAGGGATCCCTCTGTCACCGTTTCGACCGGGGGCTTCACGTCCTTCAGGTAGAGCCCTTTCTTTTTGTTCAAGACCTTGAAGGAACGGAAGGTCCGGAGCATCTGGCTCTTCAGCTTCCGGAACTTGTTCTCCGGGGCGGTCATGAGCACGGCGAACTGGTCTCCATGGACGTTGTAGAGGGCCACGAGCCAGAGACCCTTGATGCGCCTGTCCTTCTCGAAATGCATCTCCTTGATGGTCACGTCCCATCCGTTGATCTTGGTGTGGTTCTCTTTCCCGAAGTAGAAGCCCTTGATCTGGTCCTTGGCCAGCTCGTCGAAATTCCTGTAGGGCCTGTGGAAAAAGCGCCGGACCAGTTCCTTAAGGTCCTGCAGGTCATCCACGCCCTGGTCGGACTTTTCTCGAGTGGTGGAGCTGGTAACGGTCTTTTCCTGGTGGGCGGGGAAGAGAAAACAAAGCATGTAGAGGGGATAGTAGTCCCCTTCGCCCGTGGGGATCCCCTTCTTGTGCCGGAAAGCGCCCACGCAATAACGGGTGATGAGATAGCGCGTGGCGGGAGTTTCCTGGAAGTCCTTGGGCAGCGAGATCTTGAACCCCACTTTCTTGTCCACGTAAACCTTGGCCGAAGCCCGGGGGGCCAAGATGAGGGGCAAGGCAAGGGGAACGAGAAAGGAAAGACCCAGGCTCCGCTTTTTCCGCATGGGAAACCTCCTGGTTCTAGGATCGCCGGCGTGGGAGAACCCGGAAACTGTTCGTCAATGCCGCTTTCGACTTCCCGGTTCCTATATTCTTGCAAAAAAAGACCGGAAAGGGGAAGCCCCCGCCTTGATTGGGAAGGGGGGGCGCCGCTTTTTTTGGAGAGCCGGAGGGATGTCTCAGACCTGTAAGGCGGCCCAGAGGAGGAAGGCCCCCAGGCCCGTGATGAACAAGGCCGAGAGGAGGGGGAGAACCTGGAATGCCTTTTCCGCCTTCTTGCCCCCGTAGGTGAGGACAAGGTTCACTCCCTTGACTGCCCCCACGCCGATCCCGACGAGCACGGCCGCCATGCCCAGGGAGAAGAAGACCACAAGCAGGAGTCCCAGGCCGGGCCGGTGGAAGCGGAAGGCCAGGCTCACGATCACGAGCCCCGTGGGGCAGGGAACGATCCCCCCGGAGATTCCCATCCAAAGGACCTCCCAGAGCTTGGGCCGGCCCGTCCTGGGATCGATGGGAACCTCGTGGCTGTGCCCGTGGTGGTGGTCGTGAGTATGAGGATGGTCGTGGTCGTGCCCATGCTGGTGTTCATGGGCATGGACGTGTCCGTGCTCGTGGTCGTGCGGGTGCGGGTGCTCGTGGTGGTGGTCGTGGGAGTGGGAGTGGGGGAGAGAAACACCTCCCTTTCTCTGCCGCCACAGGCCTCTCCCGAACCGCCAGGCCAGAAAGAGGCCGATGGCGAGAATCAACCCGCTGGAGACCATGTCCAGGACCCGGGTGGCCGCTCCCCTGAGTTCGGGGGTGTTCTCGATGCTCTCGGAGTAGAGGTCGGCGGCGATTCCCAGGCCGAAGACAACGAAAGTGTGGGTGAAAGTCACCACCAGGCCCAGGAGGACGGCGTCCCGAATCCGGCCCCTGTGGCCTACGAGGAAGGCGCCGGTGATGGCCTTGCCGTGGCCCGGCATCAAGGCGTGGCCCGCCCCGTAGATCATGGCGAGAAGGAGGAAGAGGAGGGAGAGCCTTCCCCGGGCTGCCTCCTCGAAGAAGCGCCGGATCTTTTCGTTGATGGGGTTGCTGGCCTTCGGCGGCGCCTTGGATTCCGTGCCGGCGGGACCTTGGTGGGTCTTTTTCGGGCCCTTTGCGGCGACCTCCCCGCTCCCCGCGAGAATCCGCCAGGTGATCTTCCTCAACTGGGGCGGCCACTGGTTGCGGGGAAGGGCGTAGGCGCTCCCCGTCTTCTTGTTGATCCTCTTGTTGAGGGCCTCGTATTTGTCCAGGTCCACCGCGGGGGGGATGTCCGCCGCCGCGCGGTACCCCTTGGGAGGGGTCAGGTAGGCCCGGATGAAACCGGGGTTGCTGGGGAAAGTGTGGTTCTCGAAGGTGATCTCCCCTGGGGGAAAAGGTCCCTTGGGAAGGGCGGCGAAGAGGGCCACGCTGTAGCGCAAGGGGTAGGGCCCGGTCTCCTTCCTGCCCAGGGTCACCCGGGTGCCTTCCCGCAGGACCCGGAGTTTCAAGGGTTTTCCCCCGGCCAGGAGCTTCAACCTGGGAAGCAGGCGCCGCACGGACCTCCCCAGCCAGGAGCGAACCTCCCTGGAGGAGATCCGCCCGTCCCGGTTGCGGTCCATGGCTTTTCGAAGGGCCTCGGCGGGGAACTCGGCCAGGTCGAACTCCAGGTCGATCCGGATTCCCTTGGGGGTCAGCTCCAGGAGGGCCAGGTGGTCCGCCGCGTTCTCCCCCGCCAGGTGGGGCTCCGCCCAAAGCGGGCCCGCAAGGGCGCAGAAGAGGAGGAACCTCAGGACCGACCCCCACCGCCGGTGTGCCGTGTGACGTTGTCTCATGGGCTCCCTTCCCGTCATTTCCCGGCCGAGTTCAGGTAGGCCTGGAGGAGTTCCCTGTCCTTTTTCCCCTGGTCTTCCCTGCCCAGGGCCTTCAAGGCCTGGAGGCGGACCGCCGCGGCCCAGGCCGAGCCGGCCCGGACCCGGGCGGGAAGGACCTGGAGATCCGCCAGGACCCGGGCGGGTTTCCCCCGTTTCAGGTCCCAGAGCGCCCTCACCCGGGCGGCCAGGTACTTTCCGGCCCTTCCTTGGGCCTCCAGCCCGGAGAGGGCCTTGGCCACGTCGCCTCCCTCGCGCAAGGCCTTCCACGCGGCCACGAGCTTCCGGGCCCGGACCACCTGGAGGCGGGCCTTCCGCATTCTCCGGTCCCGGTCCACCGCGTCCTCCTCCAGGGCCTCCCGCTCTTTTTCCCTTTCCGCCGCCAGGGCTTTCCTCACCCGCTTCAGGTCGGCCGGCATGCCGGCGGCCTTGAAGACCTGGAGGCCCAGCTTCAGGTAGGGCGGTTCCCCGGGAAGGATCTCCAGGGCCTTATTCAATGCCTTCGCCGCTTCCTTCGGTTTTCCCAGGCCCAGGAGGGCCCGGGCCTGGTGGAAGTAGAGGTCTTCCGCGAAGGCCGGGTCCTCGCCCAGGGCCTTTTGGATCTCTTTCAACGCCGCCTGGAAGGCCCGGGCGGCTTTGTCCTTCTTCCCGGCCCGCATCCATGCCTCCCCCTCCTCCACGAGCCAGGCGAAGATGTCCCCTTCTTCGTCCTGGGAGACCTTCACCGCACGCTCCAGGTCGGCGGCGGCCTTTTCGAATTTGCCGGCCCTGGTAAAGAAGAGAGCCCTCTCGTGGTACCACAAAGGGCTTTTCCTGGCGGCCTTCACGGCCTGGTCCAGGAGCTTTTCAGCCTCCTCGAGTTTTCCGGCTTTTTCCATGCACCTGGCGGCGGAGCCGAGCTTCTCCGCCTTGAGAGAGGGGTCGGTCTCGAGCAGGGAGGCCTTCCTCCAGGTCCGGCCCGCCTCCTCCCACCGGCCCACCCGCTCGAGAGCCTGGGCGAGCAAGGCCTGGTACCGGGGCTCCTTGGGGGAGAGGGCGGCTCCCTTGCGGAGGTAGGGGAGGGCCTCGCGAACCAGGTCCTTGGTGAGCAGGAGGGAGGCGAAGTTGTAGTAGAGGGTGGGATCCTTGGGCTGGAGGGTGAGAGCCTCCTCCATGGCGGCGATTCCTTCCTCCACCCTTCCCAGGGGGAAGAGCATCTGGGCTTGTTCTTCCAGGAGGAGGGCCTTTTCCTTGGGGCTCTCCGGCGGGCGGAGGGCCAGGATGGTATCGATCTCCCGGACTCGCTTGAGCATCTGGGCCGGGGAGAAATGGGGATGGGCCTCCAGGTTTCCCGCCAAAAGCAGGAGCCCCAGGCCGGCTCGGATCAGGCGCCTTGGGTGAGGGTTCATGTGTTCGAGTCTGCCCCCTACCGGCCCCGGCGGCAAACCCTCCTTGCGCCTCTTCCCTGGAGTGTGCAGGCTTTTCTCCATGGACGAAGGGCTCCATACGGAATTTCCCCGGGTCCGCCTGGCCCGGCTACCCACCCCGGTGGAACCCCTGTCCCGGTTTTTCCGGGGAAGCTCTCTTCCCCGGGTCTTCGTCAAACGCGACGACGCCACGGGCACGGAGTTTTCGGGAAACAAGGTCCGGAAGCTGGAATTCGTCCTGGGCCGGGCCCTCCGGGAAGGGGCCGACACCCTGGTGACCTGCGGGGGCATCCAGTCCAACCACGCCCGGGCCACGGCGGCCGTGGCCGCCCGGCTCGGGCTCGGCTGCCACCTGGTCCTCCGGGGAACCCCTCCCCGGG
>JALUZX010000065.1 GCA_027011425.1 Planctomycetota bacterium | reverse complement strand
GGGGGTGGTCTTCCTGGCCGAGGACACGGTCCTCGATCGGAAGGTGGCTCTCAAGATCCTCAGGCAGGAGACCCTCTTCTTCCATGCCGAGGCGCGGGAACGTTTCCGCAGGGAGGCCCGGGCCGCGGCCCGGCTGGACCATCCTGGAATCTGTCCGGTATACGATGTGGGGGAGGTGGAGGGTTTTCCCTTCATGGCCATGCGCCTGGTCCGGGGCAGGACCCTGGCGGAGGTGGTCCGGGAGTCCCTTGAAAAATGCGCCCTCCCGGACAAGCGTAGGGTCATGGACCTGGTCCTCATGGGGGAGAAGGTGGCCCGGACCCTGCATGCCGCCCACGAGGCCGGCCTGGTCCACCGGGATATCAAGCCTGCCAATATCATGATCGACCCCGCGGGGAACCCGGTCCTCCTCGATTTCGGGCTCGCCAGGGAGACGGAGCCCCTGGCGAAGGAACTAACCCAGTCCTTCGCTCTCGTAGGCACGCCCCATTACCTCCCGCCGGAGAGGCTGGAAGGGAAGAAAGCCGTCCTCGACAGGCGTAGCGACATCTATTCCCTGGCGGTCGCCCTCTACGAGGCCCTCACTCTCCGGTGTCCTTTCGACGGGGAAGACCTGGAAGTATTGAAGAGGAAGATCCGGTATGGGAGATACAGGGACCCAAGGAACCTGAACCCAGCCGTACCCAAGGACCTGGCCCTGGTCCTGGGGAAGGCCATGGAGAAAAACCCGGAACGACGATATGGAACCGCCCTGGAGTTCGCCGAGGACCTCCGGAGGGTGCGGACCTATGAACCCGTCCAGGTCAGGCCAGCCGGCCCCCTTCTCAAGAGCGCCCGCTGGGCCCAGCGGAATCCTGTCCTCGCCACTTCCCTGGCCGGGATCTTTTTGGCCCTCCTCGTGGGCTTCCTGACCACCTTCTTCGCCCTCCAGAATGTAAGGGCCGCCAACAGGAAGACCCGGGCCATGGGTCTCCTCGCCGCGTCCAAAGAGGCCTTGCCCAGGAACGTCCGCCTCTCACTGCTCCTGGCCCTGGAATCCTACCGGGTCCGCCCCTCGGGGCCCGCCCTCTCCCAGGTGATCCAGGCCCTTTTGGAACACCGCGAGGCCCATAGGATTCCCATCCCTTATATGAATGTGAGGATGGTGAAATGGCGCAATCCCTCACCGGCCGGGGATTACCTGCTCCTTCCCCGGGGAGGGCGTTCCGCCGCCGTCTATGACCGCGGGGGCAGGCGGATCACAGTCCTTACCGGTAAGGACCTGGCCTTTCTGGGGGGAAGGGGAATCAGCGCGGCTTCTTTCGCCCGGGCGGGAAACTTCTTTCTCCTCGCAGGAACCAAGGGTCTTCTCGTTCGGGGCATGGACGGGCGGACCATTCTCCGGTGGCCCGGAAAGGCAAATGGGAGGCCCGGTTTCTCCCGCGAGATCCGGGACGCATGCTTCGGGGGAAATGGGAAGGAGGTCATCCTCTTCGAAAAGGAGGAAACTCCGGGTCAAGGAACGGGGTCCTTTCTCCTTGTCCTGGACCTGGAAGGGCGGACTCTTGCCCGGAGGCGGATTTCCTCCGTGGAAGAAATCTCCTTCGGCTTTTTGCGGACCTGTGGGAGGTTCTGGATCCAGGAAAAGAACACGGACCGCCTGCTCATGTGGAACGAAGGGGGAAGGCCTGAGCCTCGGGTCTTCACCCTTCCGCATGGGGCCTGGAAACTGCGTTTTTCTCCTTCCGGCCGGTTTCTCGGGTGCTTCCAGGGGGAGGAAACCTTCTGGGTCCTGGACCTTGAAGGAGGGGAGAGAAAGAAGATCCGGGTGGGATGGCCCACCAAAAACGCCTGCTTCACCTTCTCTCCCTCCGGAAACCTGGCGGCCCTGGGGCTTGGGACCGGCGAGGTCGACGTTTTTTTCCCGGGGAAGGAGAAAGGGGTCGGAAACGGTTCCGGGAGGAGAGGTTCCCTCCGATGGTTCGCTCATCCCGAGGGGGTGACCGTGTTGGCCTTTTCCCCCGATGGAAGGCTGCTTCTCACCGGCTCCAAGGACGGCGAGGCCGCGGTATGGACGGCCCTGGGAGAGCGGGTGTGCCGCCTGGCGGGGCACGAAGACTTGGTCTTCGACGGGGGATTCATGGGGCCGAATACGTGCTATACATGCTCCTCCGACGGCACCACGCGGATCTGGAACCTCAAGCCGGAGTGGGCTCCCATCTACCCTGTAGGCTGTCCCTCCGGTTCCTTCTTGGCCTTTCATGAGCCTTCGGACACCTATTACCTGGTCGCCGGGAAGGGGAAGATCCTGGAAAACCGGATCGAGGGGAGGACCATCCGGAGCATTCCCGTCCCGGGAAAGTGCCCTCTCCTCATCTTCGGCAATCCCTGGGGGAAGGAACTCCTCCTTTCGAGCCGCGACAACCGGTCCAGGATCTTGCTGGAGCCGGGGTGCGGGTGGCGCAGGCTCGGGAAGTTGAAGGGGGGATTCATCCGGGCCGCTTTCTCCCCGGTCCGGAAAGAGTTCGTCTCCTACATCTATTTCTTCCGGAAAGGGAGGAAGCCTATCCAGAACCTGGTGGGGTTTTCCTTCGACGGGGGGAAGGTCCGGCCCCTGTTTTGTTTCCCCTCCCATCCATGCCGGTCCTTACTCTATTCTCCCGACGGCAACTTCTTCCTGGCGGGCCTCTTCAGGGGGAGAGGGTTGGCCCTCTACGGAAGGAAGGGAAAACTCCTGTTCCACGCCCTGGACGGCGCCTCGATCCGGGGGTTCCGTTTCCTCCGGGACGGAAGGATCTGGGCCTTTACCTTCGTGAAAGGAGTGTTTCTCCTGGGCCGCAGCGGGAAGGTGTTGAGGCACTTTCCCGGTTTCTCTTCCCATCTTTCCGCCTTCGATGTCCGGGAGGACACGGGAGACATCGTCTACGCCAGCCAGATGGGTGATCTGGTCCTTCGAAATACGGATGGGAGAATCCTGTTTTCCTGGAAGGACCCGGAGAAGTCGGTCAAGACGGTCGCCTTCATGGGCCGGGCGGGGCGGATCCTTTGCGTGACCCCCAACACCGTGAAGATCCTGGATTCACGGCATGGAAAGGTGGCCCTGTCCGTCCGGCCCGGCAAGGTCGTATGGAGAGCGGGGCTTTCTCCTTCCAAGAAGTGGCTATGGCTGCTTTACAAGAAGACCTTCGCCGGGAGGTGGGTCCAATTCCTTCCCCTGGAGGAAAGGACCGTCCTCTCCCTGGCGGAGAAGGCCGCGGAGAAGGGCTTCACCCCCAGGGAGAGGACGGCCTACGGGGCCCTCCTGGAAGGAGCGGTTTCACGGGGGGCGGAAGGCGGCCAATAGGGAAGGGTTCGAAACGGGGCTTTCGGCTTTTTTCCCGGCACGGGTTTTTCGGGTGTAGAATCGTGCCTTCTCCAGGGAGAGTGGGGGAGCCGAAAAGGGAGGTTTCCATGCCCGGAAAAGCCATCCTCCTCCTTCCGGCGCCTTTCTTCCTCGCGCCTTTGCTCTTTTTCCTTTCCACCGGGAATTCCCCCGGAGAGGCCTTGCTCCAGGCTTCCGGGGTCCAGGGGGGACTTGTGGTGGACGTAGGGTGCGGCGAGGGGGAAAACCTTCCCGGCCTCTACGGGGGACCTTCCTTTTTGGTGCAAGGGTTGGAGAGAGACCGGTCCGAGGTGAGGAAGGCGAGGGAGGAGATCTTTTCCCTCGGTCTTTACGGAAAGGTCACGGTGGAGGCCTGGTCCGGCAAGGGACTTCCCTACGTGGAGAACCTGGTCCGCCTTCTCGTCCTTGAGAGACCCGGGCTGGTCTGCCGCGAAGAGGCCCTCCGGGTGACGGCGCCGGGGGGTGTGATCCTGGAGAAGACGGAGAAGGGGTGGAAGAAGACGGTCAAACCGAGACCCTCGGATATAGACGAATGGACCCACTACCTCCACGACTCCTCGGGCAACCCCGTCTCCCGCGACGGGAGGGTCGGCCCGCCCCGGCGGTTCCAGTGGAAGGCCGCTCCCCTCTGGTCGCGCCACCACGACCGGATGGCGAGTATGAGCGCGCTGGTCTCCAGCGGGGGCCGGATCTTCTACATTCTGGACGAAGGACCCCGGGCCTCCATCGAGCTTCCCTCGAGCTGGTTTCTCGCCGCCCGGGACGCCTTCAGCGGGGTTCTCCTGTGGAAGCGCCCCATCCCGGAGTGGTGGCCCCGCCTCTGGCCCTTCAAGAGCGGCCCCATCCAGCC